>NZ_CAMUNF010000006.1:0-64152 GCF_947090205.1 Dialister micraerophilus | reverse complement strand
TGTAATACCTATTACTGCTTTAAGACCTTAATAGTTTTTAGTATTTATATATTCCTCCGTACTCATTCTTTCAAGTAAATAAAGAACAAGCCGAAAAACTCTACGAAAAAGCACTCGACTTTGCAAACCTTTCCGGAAATGAAACGGTAATAGACGCATACTGCGGAACGGGAACCATTTCATTGTACTTGGCACAAAAAGCAAAACACGTAATAGGAATAGAAATAATAAAAGACGCAATAGAAAACGCAAAAGAAAATGCGAAAAGAAACAAAATAAAAAACGTAGAATTTCACGCGGCAGACGTAGCGAAATACCTGCCCGAACTGGCAAAAAAAGGTATAAAAGCGGAAGTCGTGGTATTGGACCCCGTACGTGCCGGCTGTGACGAAAAAGTAATAGAAGCAATCGGGAAAATAAATCCTGAACGAATAGTATACGTATCCTGCAACGTGGCAACACAAGCAAGAGACATAGAAAGACTGTCCAAAAAAGGCTACAAATTAATAAAAATACAACCGATAGACATGTTCCCCCAAACCATACACGTAGAGAGCGTAGCGTTGTTGACTAAAGTACAGAAGTAAATACCGAAAAAGGCTTGAAATATAGAGATTTCCGAGAGTTGAGGTTAGAGCTTTGACTCTCGGATGTTTTGATTTATCAAAGAACCAAACATATCCACGGTAGGCTTATGGGAAGGTTGAGTTGACAGGATTGAAAGTGTATAGGTTGTGGAGAGTGGATTGTTAAAAAATGAATTTATATTCATACCAGTTCACATCAATTCATATTAAAACATTAAAAACAACGTAGAAGTATGCTATAATGCATGAGAGTGTAGACACGAAGAGTATATGAGGAGATTTTTGTATGACTATAGAAAATAATGATAAATGGATAAACCTTGAGGAAGCTGCTGATTACTTGAGTGTAAATAAAGATACTATACGAAACTGGATTAGAAAAGGCACAGGGATTCCTGCACATAAAATAGGAAAACTGTGGAAGTTCAAAAAATCAGAATTAGACGATTGGGTAAAAAGTGGCAAAAGTGCCATAGATTGATTGTGGAGAGGTTAATGTATGAGAACAATACTTTTAAGCTTTAAAGCAGATGTATATAAGAAGGTTATAAAGGGGGAAAATCTACGAGCATAGAAAGGTGTTTCTGGATGAACCAATCAAAGTTTATTGTATGTGAGCACACCAGTTAAGGCAATAGAGGGGATAATGCATCTTAATAACAAAACTGCAATAGGTAGAATTGACAATTATCTGCAGCACCATAAATATGCAATGGAGATAAGCGGTTTTCAGGACACTAACAAGATTACATTGGAAAAATTAAGAATTGATTTGCCGGGATTTGTTGTGCCTCAAATGTATTATTTTATTGATGATACATCATTGCTTGAATATTTGAAACAGAACTTAATACCCTATTGTGAAAAAATTATTCACGATTTCTCGCATATAACAAGTGAGCAAATTTGCAAGGAATAAAGGAGATTGGAATGAGCGATACGCAATATACAGAATTATGGTCTTTCTTAAATGAGAAAAGCAAATCTATTGAAACTGAAATGGATGCATTGACTCGAAAAAGAACAGGAAGTTATTATACGGATTTGAAACTGACGGATGTGATGATGAGTGAACTGATTGAACATCTTAGAACTAAAAATCCGGGAAAGAAATTATGTGAGTATCGATTTTTAGAACCATGTGTTGGAGCAGGAAATTTCGTTTTTTCTTATATCAATGTTGTGAGAACTACAGGGATAGATCGAGATGATGCTCAAATTATGTTAGACAATATTTATGTTGCAGATGTGAATTCGGAAGCTCTTAAGGGATATAAAGAGTCTTTAAGGAAAATGGCATTATTATTCTGGAATATAAGTCTATCTGATGAGTATTTCGAACAACATATGGGGTCTGGTTTGTTGATTGATGTAACATCAACTGAGTTAAACTACATCGGTATAAATGAAATTTTTTCTGCCGATATTGTTGGAAATGGTTTTGATATTGTTGCAACGAATCCACCTTACAAAAATTTGAAGGCTGAACGTGGACATTATAGAAATGATGAAGAATATGATAGAGATAAAGATAAATATTCTGTAATTTCTAAAATAGTGTCAAAACGTTTTAAATACTCAACGAATGGGGTTTTGAATTTATATAAATTATTTGTAGAAGAAATCATAGATTGTTATGCAAATGAAACGGCTTTTGTTAGCTTGCTTATTCCAGCATCAATAATGTCTGATAAGACGTGTATGAGGTTGAGAACACATATGCTAAAAGACAGTAAACTGATATCTGTGAAAGTAATTGGAGAAGGAAGTGGCTTTATAGATGCACAACAAGCCCTGAGTGCAATTCTTTTGCAGAAAGGTAACAAAACCAATAAAGTTGCTGTTACAAAAGATTATTGCAAGAATCCAGAAGATATCGCAGAAGTTGCAGTAAAAGATATATTAAATGAAAATACTAGAAATGCAATTGTTGCAGTTTCCTCAAAAGAATATCGAATTTTGAAGAAGCTAAGACGATTTCCGGTTGTTAAAGAACTTCCATTTGTAGTTAATTTGAGAGGAGAACTTGATTTAACTGCAAACAAGCATAATATTGTTAGTAACAATACCAGTTATCCATTAGTCAGGGGAAGAAATATAGGTTACTATAATTTAATTACAACATCAGAAAATGAATTTGTGACCGAAAAATTTGTCAATACAACAAAAAAGAAATGTTATATCGGGCAAGAAAGAATTATATGCCAGCAGATAGCAAATATGAACAAAGAAAGGCGAGTGACATTTGCTTTAGCACCACCAAATTATGTATTGGGGAATTCATGTAACTTTATCTCTGTTGAAAAAAATCCATATGGAATAGAGATATACACTTTATTAGGATTATTTAATACTAAAATAATTAACTGGCTATTTAAATTAACCAGCAGCAATAATCATGTGAACAATTATGAAATTGACTGTTTTCCTATTCCTGTAGAAGCACCAGAGTTAAAAGAAATATCGATGCTTGCAAAAGTCTTCTTAGATGAACAGAATGATGCTATTCTTGAGGAAATAGAGCAATTGGCTTATAGTGCATATGGAATTTCATCATCCGAAAAAGAAGAACAAATGGACAAAAATAAATTTATTAGTGAATATACAGATGCAATAAAACATATTATTCCAGAAATAACAGATGATGAAGCACGTGACATTCTTGATGATAAATTAAAGCTAGATACTTTTTTTGAAGGTCTTAACAAGTTTGAATTAAATGTTGCAAAGGGAATAACTGCAAAATATACTGCACTTATGCATGGGAAATTGCTGAATCATACAACTTTTAAGTTGAGTGATTTAGACCTTGAGATGATAAAGTCTGTTCCACAGGGTGGAAGCTGGAAAGATATTCCGATGGAAACTGTGGAAAAATCAAAAAGACTGAAGCGTATAACTCAAACAGGTGGTAGAACTACATTGTATGGTCGAATAGATTATGATAAGCCAAGTTATACAATTACTACTTATTTCAATAGACCAGGCAATGGAACCTATGTACACCCTGTTCATGAAAGAGTTTTAAGTGTAAGAGAGGCCGCAAGATTTCAAAGTTTTAAAGATGATTATTACTTTTTCGGTAATAAATCACAACTTTTAAAACAGGTGGGCAATGCTGTACCGACCTTGTTAGCCTATCAGATAGCACGAGAAATAAAACAAAAAACATGCTGCACCAAGTCTATAGATTTGTTTTGTGGTGCGGGAGGTATGACAGCGGGATTTAAGGCGGCAGGTATTCGTTCTTTGTTAAGCAATGACATTGAAGAAAGTGCTTGTGTTACCTTGAAGATTAATAATCCTGAAATCAACGTTTTATGTGGGGATATAACAAAAACTGAAACCAAAGAGGTTATCGAAAGGGTAGCATTGGAAGGTGGTGCTGATATCATATGTGGTGGTCCACCTTGTCAAGGCTTTTCGTTGGCTGGCTTTAGAGCAGATGATGACCCAAGAAATCAATTGTTTAGGGAGTTTGTTGATATAGTTAAGAGAGTAAACCCAAAAGTTATTGTGTTTGAAAATGTAGAAGGATTATTGAGTTACCAAGGGGGAAAAACGTATCGTGAAGTACACGAGCTCTTCAGCGAACTGGGATACAATACAGAGGGCAGAACCTTGATGGCAAGTGATTACGCTGTTCCTCAAAAAAGGAAAAGGGTTATTATTATTTGCACTAGAAATGATATGACGGTAGCACCAGAGGAATTATTCCCGACACCGATAACGGCGAAAGAATCTGACCAGGTTACTGCAAGGGAAACCATTGCAGATTTGGAAACAGTGCCATGCGATGATACCGCAAAATATGTTGATGAGGATAGTTCTGATATAGTTGAGTTTTTCAAAGGTTACATAACATATGAAGAATATGTGGCTTTGAAAACACTAGATACAGAACTGATGGAACGTAAAATAACAGAAGAATATTACGAACAACTGAGCCTATTAGATATATTGTAAAAAAGAGGATGATTATCAGTGAGATAGTCATCCTCTTTATGTTCATAACGAACGAATTATTCTTTTTTGAATCCTTTCCATAAGATTAATAACAAGTTGTTTGCAACTCACAAAAGAAGCGCCGGATTCAATACTAACACAGGTGGATTTAAGAGAGGCAAGTTCGGATGAAGTAAGGTCATGTTTGTTATGACGATTATCCTTTTCACTGTAATCGTAAACCGCTTCAATTGCAATTCTCTTGTATCTATCTGTTTCATGCTGGTTTCTGTCAGTGTAATGTCTGTCTGTTTTCCCTATGACTTCACCTTTGGCATTAAATGTGTACGAATACTTGAAGTAATCATAATTAGGCTCTAAAAAGGCAGAAACAAGGAATTTTTCTCCGTATTTAGGGCAGTTTTTAAGAATAGTTAGAAGAATAATCATAAAATTTGCCATGTTTTGTTTTAAGGCATCACGATAAACCGTAGGAACCTTATTAGGATTAGCTGTGTAGTTATTCTTTATAAATTCCCATATGAGTTTGGACTGCCATGACATAGGGTATACACTTGTTCTTGCTTCTGTTTCTATAATGCTTTCGATATCTACAATTTGAAGGCGGTTACGCTTTGAAGAATTATCTCCGCCTGGCATTGGTTGTAGATAACGAGGGTCATGAACAAATCCCAATGAAATAGGTCCTATATGGTCAGCAGAGGTACCGTCAAAGAAACTACTTCCCATGAATTGATTGGCTGCATGGATATTTCCATCACTCCAATATTCATAGGCTCTTCTATCTTTGGTGTAAGATTTGAGGTTTTCTTTGGAACGTCCCTTGTCTTGAGTGGCTCTACAACAACGATTATAAGTATGAAAACCATCATAACGGTCAGGGAAATTTGACATTGCACCAGGACCTAAACATTTTTTATCTCCCTTGCGGCAGGCATATTCTAAAGCATCGATTATTTCTTCTTTAGTAGTAGTGCGAGCATTCAAATCTAAATCTCCCTTATCTATCAAAAAGGAAGCTATATCAACTTTTTTGATACCGTTGTTTATTAGTTCGTCCCAAATGTCACCAATATGGTCACAATCGGAGAAATCGCACCCAAATTTTTTGTTTAGTGATTTTAAAAAATTGGTATTAGGATAGTGGTAATATAAGGACATTTCTCTGCCACAAATCTGACATACTTTCCATTTTGTTGGATGAATTGCCAACATTACATCCGCATACATTCCTGGATATACTTCGTTGTTAACGGTAAAACCAATTTCTGTTGCTTTATTAATACACCAGTTTATTCTTTGTTGACCTATTTCTGATTTTGCAGTTGCTATCCATGCATAAGAACCACTGGGCTTTGTACTAATTGCTAACCCTCTGTAGTTTGGATGATTTACGATTTTATCCATGTACTGCAAAAATCGTGGATGCCATTGTTTTTTGTCTGTAGACATAATAATACCTCCTATTTATATAAATGAAATTCTTGTTTTTCAGGCTCACAACTAAGTAAGTTTGTAATCATAATTCTTACTCTTTTACGGTTTCCATTATGTCCTCTAAGTTGCAGTCCATAGCTACACATATTTTAAGCAGAGTATCAGTTGTAATATTTGTCCCTTTGCCGAGTTTTGCAATGGAAGTAGCACTGATTCCAGCCGTTTCCTTAAAATCGTTTTTATTCATTTCTTTGTCTATTAACATTTTCCATAATTTGTTATAGCTGATTCGCATTTTCTGCTCTCCTTATTTCTTACTAGGTGTATCTGTTAAATATATTTTCAAGAGTTCAACATCTTTACTTATATTTCGAGGTTTAATTCGATTAAGTACTTTTTCTTCAACTTCTGGTGTCCAATTCTGGTGTCCAATAGATTTTTAGCATTTCTTTAGCTCTTGTGATAGCAGTATAGAAGATATTGTGTGTAACTAATTCTTCAACTTCATCGGTAATGACAATTTTCACAGAGTTATATTCTAATCCTTGAGCTTTGTGAATAGATACTGCAGATGCTACTTGAAATGGAACTATTGTATTTGAACTATTATCATCACCATTTTCATATGCACTTTTTAATTTATTTATAGCGAATCTAATTAGAGATTTACCTTCATCTTCAGAGCACTGAAGTAAATCAAAATCGCAGTAAAAAGCATCATTTTCATCGATTATTTTATGTTTTGGAATAGGAATCAAGTATTTCAAATGGGAGGTTGAATAATGTTGTATATATTAATGCTGAATAGGGAGAATGGATTATTTAGGTGTTATAAAAATACTAACGATGCTGAAGCAACTATGGATTTAGTCAGATTTTATTCTCCTTATGGAATATTCAAACGCAATTACTCATGTTTTGGTCCTGGCGGAATATTACAAATGTATGCAAGTTTTACGGAGAATTATGATGTAGATTACATTTTGAATAAATTATTTGGAACATCAAGCTTGAATACAGACTTTGATAAAAGTTTAAATGTTGGTGGCAAAGGATTTTCATTGAATCAGGCTTTTATTTCTACAATATCGGAAATGGCAGAAAGATTGTTTGGGTCACTGGCATATCTTGAAAAGAAAGATCAGCTAATTTATGGAACTTATAGAGAGTTGACTAATTCTGGTCGAAACTGTCTTGGCCCTAAGGACATTGATTTATTTACAGAAGAACAATATAAAAATGATGAGATTCCATATACAAAATTTACAGAAGATTCATTTTTAGGGTGGATAGAAGGCGAAAGATTATTTTACAATGAAAAAATATAAAATAGATGAAATTATATATAGTCTTGAGGAATTGTTGGTTAGATTAGTAGGTAGTAATATAAATATGTTAATTGGTACAGATGCTCCAAATCCTACAATAACTCCTGGTTTTAGTTTACACAAAGAAATGCAATTATGGAATAAAGCCGGTGTATCAGAAATAGATATATTAAAAACAGCTACTGGAAAAATTCTGTTGTTATAAATGACGCTGTAGGCTTTATTAAGGAAAATATGAAAGCAAATTTGATATTGTTAAATTCGAGCCCTATTGATAATATCACTAACATTCAAGATATAAAAGGAGTTTTTGTTGAAGGTAATTTTATTGATACTATTGATATAAAAGCATAACAAATACACTTAAAGAAAGAACAAGCGTCTTTCATTTCAGAGGACCTCTTATGCCCAGCGTAAGAGGTCCTCCATTCTTTTTTGCCTGAAAACAAGCAGACAAAAAAGAATGGAGGAAGCTTTATGGCAAAAGAATATTACCTTTATGTCAACGGACAAAAGGTAAAAGTCAGCGAGCAGATATACAAAGTCTACTGGCGAGAAAGAGAACATGAAAAGTATTTAGAGCAGGTGGATAAGAAAAACCACTTGCTCTTTTTTTCATCATTAGATCATGATGGACACTTTGTAAATAACATTGTCGATGAGAGCATTGATATAGAAAAAGTTGTAGAAGCGCAGATGATGATTGAAGCACTCAGAAGTGCCATATCAAAATTTAATGCTGAAGAAAAGGAGCTTATTGAGCGTTTGTATTTCTATGATGAAACTTTATTAAGTGTTGCAAAAGATAAGGGTGTAATTTATCAGACTATACAATGGCGAAAGGATAGAATTTTAAGAAAGCTCAAAGAGGTTTTAGAAAAACTATTGTAGAAAAACACTCTGTGTATGAGGGCGGATTTCCTTTATAAAGTAAAGGGAGATCTATCCTTTTATGATTCGGAGTGGCTTATATGCAATAAATTTGTTATCAATTGATAAAACTATATTTTAATTGTTGCACTGTTACGGATAATATTATATAATGTTATCAATAAGAAATTAAAATAATCATTGTTAATGAGTTGCGAGATGAAAATTAAGATATCAATTGATAACAGGAGGTTAATGTTATGGAGATGGATGGATTAATAGTAGATTTTGATGGAGAAAAAAATGTTGTTGTGTATCGTGGTATAAAGGAATATCCGATTGGAGGGATGATTGCTGAGTATACTAGATTACATCCTACAGACTTAAAAGAAGTCATATTGGAGTATTCTCGCTTAGAGGAAAAGCCATCGGAGAAGACATTAGCAGAGTTTTTCCCTTGGTTTGTTGATAAGTTAAAAGAAAAAATTGGAATAGCTGCAGCAGTTATTATTACTTTTGAATTCATGGATTTAGTTGCGGATATGTGTAAGGAAGAAATGTCAAATCTTGATGAATTTTTTATAGAAATAAAGGAAGAAGATTCTATAGGAAAGTTTATATTTGAAGGTAGTGGCTATAGTAAATTGGGAAAATCCACGAATAAGCAGGCATTGCTTTCTGCATATTACTGGTATGCACAGTCATATGTTGCATTTAAACACAGCTTTTTGATGCTCGCTAGTGAAGATGAATATGAAGAGGATCAAGTAAATGCATTTTGGTCTATGTTTAGTGAAAATATAAATTTTCAGCACATTGATTTTCGTATAGCAAATTATGAAGGAAAGTTTCATTCGCTATATACAATCAAATCATCAATGTCATTATTATTATTTGAAGCAGCACATTGTATGGACAACAATGTAAAGTTTACGAAATGCGCTAACTGTGGAGAGTACTTTGTTCCTGAAGGCAGAATAGATGCAATTTATTGTGGGTATCCATCTCCGCAAGATTCAAAGAGGTTATGCAAAGATATAGGGGCACAGGTAACACGAGCAAATAAGGAAAAAAATGATATCGCAACTAAAGAATACAGAAAAGTTTACATGAAATATAAGATGATAACAATAAGACATCCGGAGAATCGTGATGCTAAAGAAAAACTTTCATATCTTATGTCTGAAGTTAAGGTATGGAGGAAAAAAATGAAAAATGGAATTATCACAACAGAAAGTTTTTTGCAATGGCTGAAGCAGTTCAAAGAGTAATATAAATATGTTCAAATAAAAAGTTATTTTATTTAACTTTAGACTTTTTAAGAGAGGAGGGTTATTTATGACAAAGACTGATTATCCAATTTATGCTGAAGACGGTACTAAATTTTGTATGCGCTATCAAGGTGAAAATGGTGATTCTGTTATTGAATGTCCGAAAGGGAAAAGATTAACAATGTCTAATTTTCTAAAACAGGTATATAATCCATCAATTGCTAATAAAAATCGGGGTAAATTTAAGAAAGCACGATAATAGATGATACTAGAGATCCCTGCAATATGGCCATAGGAGCTATTCGGATTATTCCACCGAAGAAACTTATGCTGGAACACAAGGTTGTAGTCCATAATCATATTGGTAAGTCAGAGGAAAAAAGCTAATGATTGCCGATGTTGTTAAGTATAAAAATAAAGTGTGGGAAATATAAAGATTGAATATGAGAGTGTGTTAGCAGATGTCATGAGAGCTATTATGAATGATAATCTGGAGTTGTTCTCGCAACTTACTTCTAATAAACAGTTCGAAAAGTGGTTATCTGATTCGGTTTTTGAAGAGATAATTAGGGGAATAAGTAAATAGAAAGAGCTAATTCGCATTATTGTGAGAGATTTGGAGAAGGGTTTGTATGTTTGACTGTTCAGTAGAAATAAATAAGTTCTATAATGAAAAAGTTGTTCTTCCAAAAAAAGATAAAGATAAACTATGGGAGAGTAGAAGAAAAAATATTAAAAGATTAAAAGCCGGTTTAGAAAAATATAATCAAGAAAATAATACCTCGTATAATATTGAAGAAGATTTAATACAAGGTAGCATGTCTATGCATACAGTGGTTCAAAATGATGAAAATAACTATGATATTGATGTAGCTATTGTATTTGATGAAGATGATTTAAAAGACAAAGGTCCAGAGTCAACAAGAAATATGGTGGCAAATGCATTAAAAAAAGAAACATCACAATTTTCAGAAGAACCTGAAGTTAAAACCGGATGTGTTAGAATAAAATATTCTACAGGATATCATGTTGATTTTGCAGTATTCAAAAGATACAAGGAAAATGAAGACGATGAAAAGTTTACTTATGAACATGCTGGTGCAGATTGGTCAGTAAGGGATATAAGAGCAATTGAAGAGTGGTTTAACGAAAAAAATAAGAGTAGTGATGGTAAATTACGAAAAGTTGTAAGACTTTCAAAGATGTTTACGAGATCAAGAGAATCATGGAAAAATATGCCTGGTGGTTTTATTCAAACTGTGCTCTGTGAAGAAGAATTAGCCGATGAATACGATAGAATAGATGAGATTTTTTATTATACAATGAAAAATATTTATAATAGATTACTTTTTAAATTAGAAGTAGAAGCACCAGTTGACAATGGAAGAGATTTAGTATATAGAGAATCTGATTATACAAATATGCGAAACTGGAAAAATCGTTTAAATGCTGAACTAAATAAACTGGATGTTTTGTTTGATGACTGTAGTAAAAAAGATGCTTTAGAGGCATGGGGAGAATTTTTCAATAACAGTTATTTGGAAAAATCAGCAGAAAGTTTAAAAGCAGAAAAACATATATATACAGACACGGAAGAGTTTATTGAAGATAAGTACCCAGTTGATTTAAAATATAACCTTCAGATTGATTGCGAGATAGAAAAAGATGGTTTTAGAACCATGCCAATCGTTAGATATTTAAATGAATACTTTCCTTTATTGCCTCATAATTTTGGTATAAGATGTTCAATTAAAACAACTAATTGCCCATTACATTATAAAATTTTATGGAAAGTAAAAAATGTTGGTAATGTGGCAGAGGAAAGAGACATGATTCGTGGACAAATAGTGGATAGGGGTAAAAAGATAAAAGAAACATCTAATTTTTATGGACCACATTATATAGAGTGCTATTTGATTAAAAATGGTGTATGTGTTGCAATAGATCGCGTTGATATACCAATAGGAGATCAGTAATGAATAGTAAAAGTTTCAGTAAATTTTTTAAATCTGCTAAATGGAATCGAATAAAATCTGTAGCAACAATCTTATTATTTGTTATCATGGTTTATTTTGGTGCAAAAATGGATTTCTACAATCAGGAAAATTTAATAGCAATAACACCTGGACTTTTTATGAATTACCCAGGGCTTAAGGAAATGATTCCTAAAGCATTCTTCGGTATAATTGGTATACTTTTTACTAAATTATGGCCTTCAATACAAAATTTGCAAGACAATGAGGAGTGGAAGGTTTCCCAGAGGCAATTGCAAAGAAGTGGACTACTTAAAAAGGATACTAAGATAAGAATATCTTTTGCTTACCTGTTTAGAATTAAGGTAGATGGAAAATACTTGTTAGTACCTAATGCCAGAACAGGAAAATTCCAACCGGTTGGTGGTGCTTATAAGTTTGAGGATGAAGAGAGAAAATATTTAGATGATGAATTCGCGGCAGAAGATGATGATTGTATACTTGTAAATGAAACAACAAGAAATGATTATAGGTTAAATATAAAAAATAAATATTTAAGAGATTTTATAAAGAGATTTAATGATACTAAGTCAAGGGAGAATATAACAGATTTATCGAGGGAATTTAAAGAAGAATTAATTAAAACCGACATATTAGATAAAATTATTTTTGAAGAGATAAAATATAGATATATAGGTCGACATATGACCGAAATTATTAGAACATCATTTAAACCTTATGAATTGCTTTTAGCTGATATAGTAGAGTTGGAGTTATCAAAAAAGCAAGAGGAGTATTTGAAAAAAATGTCAATCAATAAATCAGATAAGTATATTTTTGCTAATAGTTTACAGATAAAAAGTCAAGGTATGGAAATTGGAACCGAGAATTTACAAGATAATATAGCCAATCATACTTGGAAAATATTGACTGAAAATACAGATAAGTTAATTAAAAAAAGGGACAATCAAGAATTTTTTGTAAATTTATAAAAGTATAAGCAGTAAATATATATAGAAATATTTACTGCTTATATAAATCCTTACTTACTCAGCTTTAATGTATTTTCTAACACAACTTAAATTTCATAGAAGTTTCAGATATAGTTCCACTAGAATGATAATATTTTTTAACTGCTAAAATTAGTTTTTCTTTTTCTTCTCTTTTTTGCTGAGTTATAACTTCTTTTTTAGTATAAGGTTTGAGGCATGACATAAACTGACTTTCTTATTCTGAAATATCTAACCACTCAATTATTTTTTTATTTGATAATTTCTTGAATTTATAAGTTACATTTCTCATAGCACTTCTTCACTTTGATTCTATATATATATCTTTTTCGAACCATCCGCCTATTAAACTTCCAATTTCATATAAAATATCCTTAGATATGTTTTCATTAATAATTTTCCATGCAGCTTGAATCATTATTTTATCTCTACTACCTACAAGTGTGTTGTTTTCTTTCCTTACCTTAATTAATGTTTTATAATCAGTAATTCTTTTTCATTATTCTTTGGATAAAGAAGGTTTAGAAGTTCATCTCTAATTTTATTAGATGACATATCTTTGATAAAACATAGGTGGTAAAAAAATCCCCTATTACAGGGGTACTTTACTGATGCCTTAGTAACATACATACTCATGTTATAGTAAGTTCACTTTAAACTACTATTTATAAACTTGAATTTTACATATATATCTATTTATTTTAGTACAGATAAGATTGAGCGATTACATCAATACGATTATGTCCTAAGTATTTGCCGGTTATTAACATAGCTTCTCTATCTAATATCTCTTTGGCTCTATCATTTCTCATGATATATCTTTGTCCGCCTTCTGAAATTAAACCGTCATGTATTTCATCTATCGGTCTTGAATAATGAGAAAGTAATTTTGGTGCTATTTTAAGTTCTCCGGCTTCTTTAAAAATAGTTATTATTTCTTCCTTATCTTTGCTCATGATTAAAGCTAAGCGTTTTTTCCACCCTTTTCTTGTCTAACTTTTACATAATATTTTCCGTTTATTTCTTTTAAATCAACCCCTCTTACAGCTTCCATTTCTTTTTTTGTATCTTATCAAATCTAATAAAATGTCCATATTGTAGTGCTGGTTTATATGGAAATAAAAGCCGTAAACGTAATAAAAACAAAGAAGGAGAGCATTACAAAAATTATTACTATTACGGTTGTAAACATCGACAAATGATGAATGGACATAAATGCACTTTTAATAAACAAATCAGAGCTGAATTAATTGAAAAAGAAGTGGAAACAATAATTATTCAAGTAGTTAGTAATCCTACTTTTGCAAAAAAATTGAAGAAAAAATCAATATTCAAATAGACACAAAAGAAATTGACGAAGTTATTAATAAGCATTTAGCAAAGATTAGGCAATTGACAGGTACAAAAACATCGCTAATTAATCAAATCTACTCTACTCTTTAAATTTTGAAGATAAACATTATGATAGAAAATATACTGATTTAAATCTCAGACTTGATGTTATATATGACCAGTTAGAATATGCAGAAGTGCAGTTAAATGATAGCAGAAAAAGGAAAGAGGCAATCCTGGAAGAAAAAATAACCTCTGATAATATTTATAAAATTCTTGTCAATTTTAATAGCCTTTATACAGTCCTTTCAGATATCGACAAGAAGAGATTACTTAATGAATTGATAGAAGAAATTCAAATTTATGATGAAAAAACAGAAAAAAGCACTTGGATAAAATCGGTTGTTTTCAAGCTTTCGCTCATAAATCATGACATTGATTATAGTTTGGACAATAAAGACAATGTCGAGACCATAGCGTTGATACAAAAGATGTAAACTTAGAAATCCTGAATTTTAAGCAGGTTTATAAGCATTTTGTGTTTGAAAAAGATAAAGAAGGATACGTCAAAAAGACTTAAAAGAACCACATGGATGTAAGAGTAGTTTTGAGACTGGTATATTGCAAAATTATCGGATATAAGTTTTGATTGGAAATATTTGCATTCGAGTATTTTAAGTAGTAAAATTCAGTAAATATCTTAAGGATAGAATATCTTAAGGGTATTGAATTTTAAGGAAGGACGGATACTATGGCAGGAAAAGTGGCAGTTATCGGTATGGGCAATGTCGGTGCGGCAGTTGCTCATCAGCTTGTTGTTGAAGGTTGTACGGATGAACTTCTTTTGTATGATAAGAACGAAAAGAAAGTGAAAGCCGATGCTTTGGATTTTGAAGATGCAATGAATAATTTGCCTTTTCATGTGAATATTACCGTCAATGATTATGAACGGTTGAAGGATGCAGATGTGATTGTTTCCGCATTGGGAGATATTCATTTGATTACGCTTGAGAAGGCGGACAGATTTGCGGAACTTCGTGTAAATAAATCGGCAGTTGCAGAGGTAGGTAAAAAAATTAAAGATTCCGGATTTAAAGGTATTTTGGTGGATATTACAAATCCTTGTGATGCAGTTTGCGGATTGTATCAGAAGGCTACAAATCTTCCACGTGAAAATATTATGGGTACGGGAACGTTACTCGACTCTGCAAGGTTGCATCGTGCAGTCGGTAAATTTTTCAATGTAAATCCTAAATCGGTTCAAGGTTACAGTTTGGGAGAACATGGAGATTCTCAGTTTGTTGCATGGTCTACGGTGAAGGTTCTTGATTTACCTGTTGAAAGACTTGCAGCGAAATCGGGAATAGATTTGGAAGCTATAGAAAAGGAAACACGCAGCGGAGGTTTTACGGTTTTTGCCGGGAAGTTGTATACAAATTACGGAGTGGCGGCTTCCGCAGTGCGTTTGGTACGTGCAATTATGTCCGATTCGCATGAAGTGTTCCCCGTTTCAAATTATAGAGAGGAGTACGGTACTTACTTATCTTATCCGGCAGTGGTAGGAAGAAAAGGTATAGTAAACCAAGTACAACTTGATTTAAGAGAAGACGAACTTGAAAAACTTAAAATTTCGGCTGAAACGATTTTGGAAAAGGAAAGTTTCAACGTATAAAAAACAACTCCTTTATCATAAAAAGATAAGGGAGTTTTCATTTGTCGAGAAATGTTTTTGCAGGCGGAGTTATATGAATGCAGTTTGAGTCTTGAATGAAACGACTGTTGCATATGATTTAAAGGTAAGATTTTTGTACTGATGAATAATTTGAAAGAAATCTTAAATTCGATTTTGAAATCATGGAAGATATGCAAGATACCGGAATGTATTTTATCGTGCGGTAAAATTTATTTATAGTTAAAGCGGTTTTGTTTTTGTAAGTATAAGTACTTGAATAAACTTTTTTACTTCATTCAATTTTGATGTAAAAGAGTTTTTTATTGTACATTTTTATGTATGGGAATTTGTATTTTTTAAAAAAGTGCGAATTTTAAAATTAAAATTTACAAATATATATATTTATGAAAATGATTTTGAAATTTGAGTATGTATATACAACAATTTCAAATGAATTAGAAAAAACAGCCTTGTGAATTAAAATTAAAAAAGAGTTGTTGACAAATATTTTTTTTATTGTTATTATCACTTCAATTATTTTTTACAGTTAAAGTAAAGGGGGCGAACAATTATGTATAATTTGATTACATTGAAGGGTGACATGTGTCGTCGAATGCGAATCTCCCGGGCATATTTCATGGCCGGGCAACAGTCATGCGACACATTTAAGCATGGTTGTTTGCCCATAAATCGTGCTTGAGTATTTTTATATAGGCACAAGGTCATTTGCTCGGGAGTCGTTATCGGCTTCCGATTTTTTTATACTCGAAAATCGGGAAGCGATATTAAAAGAAAACCGTTGAAAATAAATATTTATTTAAAAGGAGAAAAAGACTATGAGCGAATACAAATTTGAAACATTGCAATTACATGTAGGACAGGAACGGGCGGATTCCGCAACAGATTCAAGAGCGGTACCGATTTATCAGACAACTTCATATGTTTTCCACAATTCAAAGCATGCAGAGGAACGTTTCGGCTTGAAAGATTCGGGAAATATTTACGGTCGTCTTACAAATTCAACTCAAGATGTTTTTGAAAAGAGAATTGCGGCACTTGAGGGTGGAGTTGCGGCTTTGGCAGTTGCAAGCGGAGCTGCTGCGGTTACGTATGCAATTGAAGCATTGGCACATTGCGGAGATCATATAGTGGCACAGAAAACGATTTACGGCGGAAGTTATAATTTACTTGCACACACACTTCCTCAAAGCGGCATAACGGCAACATTTGTAGATGCGCATAATCTGAAAGAAGTTGAAGGTGCAATTCGTGAAAATACAAAGGCCATATTCATTGAAACTTTGGGAAATCCAAATTCTGACATTCCGGATATAGATGCAATTTCAAAAATTGCACACAAGCACGGGATACCGTTGGTAATAGACAATACATTCGGTACACCATACCTTATTCGTCCTATTGAGTATGGTGCGGATATAGTAATACACTCTGCAACAAAGTTTATCGGCGGACATGGAACCACACTCGGCGGAATAATTGTTGACGGAGGGACATTCGATTGGAAAGCATCAGACAAATTCGATTGGATTTCAAAACCTAATCCTTCATACCATGGAATATCTTTTGCAGATGTTGCAGGACCGGCTGCATTTGTAACATATGTACGTGCAATTTTGCTTCGTGACAAAGGTGCCGCACTTTCACCGTTCAACGCATTTTTGTTGTTGCAAGGAACGGAAACTTTGTCACTTCGTTTGGAACGACACGCAGAAAATACAAAGAAAGTAGTTGAATTTTTGGTAAATCATCCGAAAGTTGAAAAGGTAAATCATCCGAGCCTTGAAAATCATCCCAATCACAAGTTATACGAAAGATATTTTCCAAATGGCGGTGCAAGCATATTTACCTTTGAAATAAAAGGCGGAAAAGAAGAGGCGTGGAAGTTTATCGACAATTTGGAAATATTCTCGCTGCTTGCAAATGTGGCAGATGTAAAGAGTTTGGTAATACATCCGGCAAGCACGACACATTCTCAGCTTACCGAAGCGGAACTTGAAGATAGCGGAATACATCAAAATACAATTCGTCTTTCAATCGGAATCGAACATATTGACGATATTATAAAAGACCTTGAAAAAGGTTTTGCCGCAGTATAAATAAATTCATATCGAAATGAAGGGCAAGAAAAAATAATAAAAAATCTGTGAAATATATAATCGGAACTCCTTTATAAAAGTATAAAGGAGTTTTCGTTTGCAAGATATTTTGAAATTTGACTCAAAATTAAAATATTGTAATAATATATTTAGAAAATATCAATCTCGGTTTGTGTTGTAAGCGATGAGGTGCATTATGAACAATATCAGGAAAATACATGAATTTGCACTTGAATGGCTTGAGAAATTTAAAAATCCCAATGTTGTATATACGAAAATTATAGATTGTAGTTTTAAAGAAAATTGCGAAAAACTCGGATTTGAATCGGAAAAATACAAAGTCTTGGCAAAAAAATACGGAAAAGATTTAAAAAAATACGGTTTGGAAAATTTTGAAAATGAAATTGAATACATAGATTTACTCGGCTGTGCAATACTTTCAAACTGGAAAGATTTAAGAATTGAAGTATTGGAAACAAAAGGCGACAGAAGAGAGGTAATAATAAAAAATCGTGATTGGTTCATTTCATCATTTGAATTATTGAAAGAAATCTCCGAAAAAATTTTACTTGAACTCGAAGACAAAGATGAAGACCAAGATATTTCAAAAAAGAAAAACAAAATAAAAAAAATAAGTATATCTTCGCAGCTGACGGACTTTTGTCCGGTGTGTCCGGTTAATCCGGAAGCCTTACAGAAAGTAGTTATAAAAAGCGACGGTAAAGTAAAAATTTCAGGATATACATATGAAAACGAGAAAGAAATTTCCGAAAGAACGAGAAAAGATAAATTTAAAATAGGAGAAGCAACTGTAAATTTAATATTTGAAGCGTTTGAAGATTACTTTGAAAACGAATTTGATTATGCACATACGACGGGTACGGGATATTGGGAAGTAAAAATTACACGTGAAAACGGAAAAGTTGAATTTTATGAGTGTTCTTTTTTAAAAAATGCAAGAAAATTATCCGAGTTTGTAAGGTGCATGCTCGAAGAAAAAAGATTGCTGCTTTTGGACGGTAATTTTTACATGGACAGAATAGAAGAAATAACGTTGAGTTACAGCAAAACGGCAGAAGTACCTTTATTCGATGATACCGAACATATTGAACGAAAATATTCCGAATATTTGACAATAAACGGAAAAACAAAAACAATTGAATTTTCAAGAGAATTTGAAAACGGAAACAAATTTTATCACAAGTATGAAGTCGGGGAATGCATAGATATTTTGCTGAGTTATCTTGAAAACAATAGAGTTTTTGAGCGTATGGAATTGGAAGAAAGCGATCTATGTTCACCTATAAGTATGGAAGAAGAGATTGATACAGGTTTACCTGTAAGTGAAAAGTCGTACTATAGACTTACTGTATATTATGAAAACGATAAAGAAAAAGTACTTGACGGAAGCTTTGATTTCATAGGTTTGCCGGATAATTATGACGAGTTTATCAATGCGGTTTCCGATTTTTTGAAAATTTACAATGAGGGTGACATTTTCGATAAAAAAATTTATTACAAAGGAAAAGGTTGCAAGGGTAAATACATGTTTGCAAGCGTGGTATTTCCGGGAACTGTGAAAAGCTACTATTACCTGACGGAAGATGAAAGCATAGAAGTCGGTGATTATGTAATAGTTCCGGTAGGGCCTGAAAATGAAAGAAAAATAGTGCAAGTGGTAAATATAGAATACTTCGAAAAATACGATGCACCTTATCCGGTAGATAAAATAAAAAGAATAATAAAAAAATGCTACGTGTAAGAAATTTTTTACAAGTTTGAATACAAAAATAAAAAAGAGAAATGGAATGATAAAAAACATTCATTTCTCTTTTTTATTGAAGAGATAACATGTATTTTTCAGCAAGTAGAAAAATTGTTTTGAGGGTATTTTTCAATTTTCAATTATTTACCATGATATAATGAAATAAATATTTGTTCGATAAAGGAGCAGTTTATGAAGTTTTTGATGACCGATTTTTTTACCGGACGTGTTTTGGGTATTTGCCGATTTTTTATTTCTTTCGTACTTACGATTTTAATTTTTCTTACGGTATTTTTCCGTGTGTATATTTCTGCGGACGGTGCTTTGTGGAGTACTGTTTTTCCGATTTTTTGGCAAGCACTTCTCATGTCGCTTTCCTGCACTTTCTTTTTTTCGATATTTTTGAGGATTTTGTCGGAGCGGTTTAAGTTCAATCGTTTCGTGTGTGATTTTTTGAATGTACCGATTGCGGCTCTTCTTTATTTTTACTTTATAAATATGCCGCTCAACGATTATCTTCTTATGTATATATCGGGCGGTGCAGCAGCTCTTTTTTTCGTATCCGTATTTTTGCTTTGGACTTATGAAAACGGAAAAGTTTTATTCAGATTTGTTTTTAAATCTTTTTGGAAAGCTTTCGGTATTTCATTACTTGCTTTCGTTTCGGGATTTATCTGTTTGCAAGGATTGAAAAATCTCTTGTTTGCAAATCTTTCCGATAATTGGATTGCAGTTTTATTTACATTTGCATTCGGCGTACTTTTTGCGAATTTGTTTTTGTCTTACTTGCCTCGTTTTGATGTGGAGTTACATGAGGAAAATTCCCTTTTGTGGCTTTTGAAACATATTTTATTTCCCGTATACATAATTCATATGGTTATTTTGTACGGATACATTGCAAAGATTGCTTATTTACAAGAAATGCCGATCGGTGTGATGAACGGTTACGCTTTGTTTGCAACTGTATTTTATGCACTGTTTTATTTTTCTCTGCATCGTGAGAATAACGACAGAATTCGTATGCTTCTTCGTATCGGAGGAGCATTGATGATTCCGATATTTATCGTTCAGGCGGCAGGTTTGTATATACGTATTTTTGCTTACGGACTTACTTCGATGCGTTATATTTCCATAGCTTGTATGATTTTCGGGATTTGTGTTGCGATTTCCGGAATTTTCGGAATTTTTGCAAGAAAACTTTTGCCGGCGGCAATTGTTATCGTTCTTTTTTCAACTTTGACTCCTCTCAATTTGATTGATGTACCTGCCTACGATCAGGGAATGCGTTTGAATTTTGTTGTTGAAAAGTACGGTATCGTAAAAAACGGAACCGTTTCGGTGCCGATGAATATTACAAGTGAAGATGAAAAAATTTTGAAAAGTTCCTTTTCGTACCTCTCGGGAAATGAAGGTGCATGGCGTTTTCCATGTGTTAAGACATTGAGTGAAAGTGCGCCTTTCCGTGAATTTATATATTCTGAAAAAGAGGACGGAAAATTGAATTTGACTCACACTTGGAATACGATTTCCGTTTCCGGTTACAATCGTATGTATATGTTTGACGAATATGTGAAGAATAATGTTTTGAGCATTGAAACCGAGAGCGGTACTTATAATGTGGACATAAATAAATATTTGGAAGAAGCGGATAAAGTAAAAAACAAAAATATTGAAGAGCGCATGATTTACAAAGTTGATGAAAACCATATTTTGTATTTTTCAGATGTTTATGTAGATAAAAGTGAAGATATAAAAATTCATGTAAGCGGATTTTTGCTTGAAAAACAGGTGGAGGCGTTATGAAGTTTATTCATACTGCAGATTGGCACATAGGTAAATTGTTTTACGGCGAGTATTTGACGGAAGAACAGGAGTGGATTTTAAAAAATCGATTTCTTCCTCTTGTAGATGATGAAAAGCCCGATGTTGTTTTGCTTGCCGGTGATGTTTACGATCGCTCGGTTCCGCCGTCGGAAGCGGTGGAGCTTTTGGACGAGATGATTTATGAAATAGTCGGTCGACGCAAAATACCGTTCATAGTTATAAGCGGCAACCACGATTCATCTCAGCGTTTGTCTTTCGGCGGACGTTTGATGGAAAGTGGAGGACTTTTCATGGTCGGAGATATAAAACGCAGCGTAAAACCGATTGTACTGGAAGATGAGTGGGGTGCGGTGGCTTTTGCACCCATTCCGTACGCCGAACCGGGGACGGTACGTACCGTTATGAAAGATGAAACGGTAAAAACACATGAAGAAGCTGTGCTTTCACTTTCAAATTACTTACTTTCAAAGATAGATAAAAATATAAGAAAAATTGCAATAACTCACGAGTTTGTCGCCGGAGGAAGTACAAGCGACTCCGAACGTCCTTTGTCAATCGGCGGTACGGATTTGATTCGTGCGGAAATTTTCAAACCTTACAATTATACGGCACTCGGACATTTGCATTCTCCGCAGCGTGCAGGTTTTGACAATGTACGTTACAGCGGAAGTCTTTTGAAGTATTCATTCAGTGAAGTTACGCAAAAGAAAGGTGTTATTGTAGGAGAACTTTCAAAAGACGGAGAAGTAAAGACAAAATTCGTACCCTTGAAACCTCGCCGTGATGTACGAATTATAAGTGGACTGTTTGAAGATTTGATGAAAAACGAATCTTTATTTACAGATGATTTTCTGCAAATCGAACTTACAAATGACGGACCCGTTATAGATGCAATGGCAAGACTTCGCACTCATTTCCCGTACGTAATGGCATTGCAGACGAAAAAACGTGTACAAACGGGTGAAGGAGCAAGGAATTTCGATTTCAAAAAAAGAGTAAATCCTATTGATATGATGAAAACATTTGTAGATGAATTTCGTGATGAGCCGATGAATAAAACGGAAGCGGAATACATGCAAAAAATTTTTGAAGAATTGAAAGGAGGAGAATTTGATTGAAACCGATTAGATTGAAAATGTGCGCATTCGGACCGTATGCGGACGAGCAGGAGCTGGATTTCACTTTACTCGGAAATCAAAAACTCTTCTTGATTTGCGGACAGACGGGTGCCGGTAAAACTACTATACTCGATGCCATGTGCTATGCGCTTTACGGAAAAACGGGAGGCGGATTGCGAAACGGTGAAACTATGCGAAGCAGTTATGCCGATTTGGATACCGAAACGAAAGTCGAATTTGATTTTGCGATAGGAAATGAATTTTATCGTGTAATCAGAAAACCCACACAGGAACACGCAAGAAAAAAAGGTGATTTGAATAAATCCGTTACACGACAAGGTAAAGCGGAACTTTTTGAAATAGACGACAAAGGAAATGAAATAAAACTTATAGCGGCAAAAGGTGTAGATTACCATATAGAAAAACTTATCGGAGTAGGTGTGGATCAGTTCAGACAGATAATACTTCTGCCGCAAGGTGATTTCAGAAAACTTTTACTTGCAGACTCGAAAGAAAGACAAGGTATAATGCAGCAACTTTTCAAAACGCAAATGTATGCTTCCGTGGAAAATCTGCTGAAAAAGAAATATCGTGAAATCGAGAAATTTTACGAAGAAGACAAAATCAGGTACAATACGATACTTGCAAATTGTGATGCCGAAAATGAAGAGGAATTGAAAGCAAAAGAAAAAAATGCGTCAATCGAACTTGAAAATGAAAGTGAAAAGTTGAAAATTGCAAATGAAAAGCAACAAGAATTCACAAAAATATATGATCGGGAAAAAAGCATATATGACGCATACATGCGAATAAATGAAATTGAAAAAGAAGAAAAAAATTTAAAATTGAAAGAACCGGACATGAAAAAACTTTATTCCGACATGGAAAAAGTAAAACGTGCATCGCATTTGAAAGAAGCATTTCAATTAATAGAAGAAATAAAAACCGAAGGTGTGGAAAAGAAAAAACTTTTTGATGAGAAATACGGAATATATGAAAAAGCATATAATTCGGAAAAGGAAATTTATAAAGAAAAAGAATTTTTGGATAAGGAAGAAGAGCAACATAATAAAAACGTACAAGAGCTGCTTTTGCTTAAAAACATACGACCTTTGGCACAGGGGTACAGTGAATCCGTTTTGAAATGCAATTTTTTGAAAAGTGAATTGGAAAAACAGGAAAAAATACTTGAAGAAATACAAGTAAAAATAAAGACGGCGGAAGAAACAAGTTTGAACAAAAAAAAGACCGCCGCCGCACTTCAGGAAGTTTTTCTGAAGGGGCAATCGGCATACCTGGCATCGCATTTGAAAGACGGAAGTCCTTGTCCGGTATGCGGCTCGACCGAGCATCCGCTGCCGGCACACAGCAATGAATTGTTGCCGGACAAAAAAGATGTGGACAGAGCATCAAGCGAAGCGGAACAAGCAATGAAAAACGAAAAAGACTTGAAAGAAAAAGCGAACAAACAATTGACGGATAAAATAAATCCACTGAAACTTCAACTTGTGAAAGCTCAAGAAGTTTTAATTCAAACGGAAAATCAAGTAGAAGAAAAGTATAGAAATATAGAAGAACTCGACAAAAAAATCGAAAATTCGGAAAAAGCGAACAAACATTACGAAGAAAGATACAAACACGTAGAAGAAGAATTGAAAAAAACATCGGAAATTACGGCATCTTTGAAAGGTGAACTTGCACGACTTGATGAAGAAGTGAAATCTTTGAGAGTAAAATATGAAGACAGAAGAAACGAACTTGAGGCAAGATCGAAGGAAGAAGGATTTGCAGACAGAAAAGAAAGTGCCGAATATTTCAAACGTGTGAACGAACTTTCGAAAATGGAAAAAGAATATACGGAATACATATCGTTGTGCAAAGCGATAAGCAAAAGACTTGAAAAAGAACATAACTATATCGGAGAAAAAACTTGTCCGGATATGGAAACCCTCGAAAAGAAACGCAACGAATTGCTCGCCGATGTAAAAGAAGCAACGGTAAAAGAAGAACGTCTGAAAGGTATAATTTCACAATACGGAAAAGCGAAAAAAGAATTGGGCATACTTGCAAAACATGGAAAGGAACTTGATGAAAAGTACAAACTTGTAGGAGGACTTTCCGAATTGGTAAGCGGAAAAGAAACGGGAATAAATCTGGAACGTTTCGTTTTGGGTGCATTGCTTGACGAAGTTACACAAAAAGCAAATGTAAGACTGGACACGATGAGCGGAGGAAGATACGAACTGAACAGACGCTTGGGTGACAGACTCGATGCGAGAAAAACCGCAGGGTTGGATCTTGAAGTATTCGACAGCTATACGGGTAAAGCACGACCGGCATCGACACTTTCGGGCGGAGAAACATTTTTGGCATCTATGTCGCTGGCATTGGGACTTGCAGATGTAGTTCAAGAATACTCCGGCGGAATAAAACTCGATGCGATGTTCATAGATGAAGGATTCGGCACACTCGACTCGGAATCTTTGGACCTGTCATTAAAAACTTTGACAACCGTCGACGAAAACGAAGAAAGTCCACGTCTTGTAGGTATAATTTCCCATGTGGAAGGACTTGAAGAAAGAATACCGGCAAAATTGCGTGTAGACAAAACAAAAAAAGGCAGTCGTGCATATTTTGATATTGCATAATAAAATTTCAGAGTGTAAAATAGTAAAGCTGAAAACAGAGAGAAAAAAAGGAGTTGATAAAAATGATAAATTTGCGTTACGTAGAACCTGAAGATTCGGAAATATTGAGAGACATATACTCCTACTATGTAGAAAATACTTGTATTACAACGGAATGCACACTTCCCGATGAATACGCATTTCAAAAAAGAGTGGAAAAAATTTCAAGCAAGTATCCCTATATAGTGGCGGAAAGAGACGGACACATAGTCGGATACATTTACGCATCACCGCTTGTAGAACGTGAAGCGATAAATCACTGTGTACAAATTTCAATTTACGTAAGACATGGACTCGGAAGAAGCGGAGTAGGTAAAAGAATGTACCGTGCAATCGAATCCGTACTGAGCCGTATGGGAATTACAAATATGTATGCACGTGTAGCTGTACCGAAAATTGAAAACGAACATTTAACCAGAAACAGTTTGCAATTTCATGAATACATGGGATTTACAAAAGTGGGATTTTTGGAAAAAAGCGGATATAAATTTAATCAATGGTTCGACCTGGCGATAATGGAAAAATTCATCGCACACCACAGAGACAGAGCCGAAGAGGTAAGATTTTTCGATAAATATCCGAAACCGTCAATTGAAGAATAGACGAAAAGCAATTCGATAAAAAAAGTCGGATTGCTTTTATATTTAAAAAATTTAAGTGATAAGTAAAAATTATGCTTAGTATGCTATAATTAATCAGAAATACCGAAAGAAGGTGTATTCCGTGGCAAGGCGTAAAGGTCGAAAAGAGTGGAACATAATAACGGAAAAAGGTTGGATGTCTATTTTGGGAAATACCGAAGTGATTTCCGATTTGATGATGCAAATATTTTTTTCGTTATATCGCTCATCGAACTATACGGACAACGCCAAACAAATTGCACACAAATTACACACCGAATATCGTGCATTGAATGCGGCGGTAGGTTGGGCAGGTAATAAAATAAAAAATCTGTGCAAAGAAAAAAAGATTGAAACTTGTTCTACAACCGAAAAAGCTTCTTTGAAAATGGCACCGTGGGAATATGTTTTAAACGGAAAAGAAGATGAAGACGGAACATACCTGTGGATACTTAAAGAGAATACGGTACGGGCATTTCGTGAATTGGAAGAATCGGGATATATAAACTATATAGGACTTGAAGAAATTTTATCCGAAGACATTTCTTCATTCGGAGTGGAAGGAAATTTATTTTCTCAAACATCCGAAACGACAGTGAAAAATATAAAAGAATATATAGAAAGTGAAAGAAAATTTGAAAGAAAATCCTTGACGGAAAATTCACAATGTACGGTATGCGGAATAAAAAGGCTCTCACTTCTTCGCATGGAATCTTACGGGAAAAGTGATAAAAAACATAAAGGTTTATGTTTCTGTCCGACACATGCAGCTTTGTTTTCGGCACATTTGATATCATTTGATAAAGACGGAAAACTTATAATTTCCGACAAAATAGACGAAGAAGAACGTAAAATTCTCAAAATTGAAAACGGAATGCCGGCAAAAATGCCGTTCAGCAACAGAAGAATGCAATTACATCGTAAAAAATTTAATCAGGAAAGCAGGGAAACGAAATGATTTTATCGGGTAAAGAAATAGTAAGACACTTGGGAAATGAAATCGAAATAAAACCTTTCGATCCGTCAAGAGTAAATCCCAACAGTTACAACCTTACGTTGTCGGATGAACTCATGGTATATGACAACTATGAACTCGACATGAAAAAGAAAAATGTCGGCACATTGATAAAAATACCTAAAGAAGGATACCTTCTTGAACCGAATAAATTATACTTGGGAAGAACACATGAGTTCACACGAACGGAATGTTTCGTTCCTATGCTTGAAGGAAGATCCTCTATAGGACGCTTAGGACTTTTTATTCACGTGACGGCGGGATTCGGAGATGTAGGATTTGCCGGCTATTGGACACTTGAAATGTTTTGCGTTCAACCGATAAGAATATATGCCGGAGTGGAAATTTGTCAGATATATTTTCATACCGTTTTAGGTGAAGCGGACAAGTACACAAGCGGAAAATATCAAAATAATAAAGGAATTCAACCCAGCCTACTTTACAAAGACTTTGAGAAGTAGTATAATTAAAAATAACTTAATAAAAAAAGCGATGAAGCTACAGAATTGTATGTGCGCATACAGTCTGTAGCTTTTTTTGTAAAAAGGAGGAAATATTATGAAGCGTTGGATGAAACGTTTGGCAGCGGTCACAGCTGTTTGTCTGGCAGGTACGATTATTTTGACAGGATGCAGCGGTGACAAGAATTTTATTAATATTGCTACCGGCGGTACTGCAGGTACATACTATCCGCTCGGCGGTGCATTGGCCGAATTGATGAATAAAAACATCGAAAACATGAATGCATCCGCACAGTCCACAGGAGCTTCCGTTGCAAATATAAATATGCTTAAAGACGGATCTGTAGATGTGGCATTCGTACAGAATGATATTTCCTACTATGCGGTAAACGGATTGGAAATGTTCAAAGACAACAAAGTGGAAAATTTGAAAGGTCTTGCGGCGTTGTATCCGGAAACAATTCAATTTGTAACTACCGAAGGGTCGGGAATTCGTTCCATAGCGGACTTGAAAGGTAAAAAAGTTGCGGTCGGTGCATCGGGATCGGGTGCCGAAGCAAATGCAAGACAAATTCTTGCGGCATACGGAATTACATATGACGACATAGATGAACAATATTTGTCATTCGGTGAAGCTTCCGATGCGTTGAAAGACGGAAACGTAGATGCAGGAGTGGTAGTTGCGGGCTTCCCGACAGCAGCAATTCAAGACTTGTCCGCAAGTAAATCGATAAGAATTATTCCTTTGGACGAATCTATAATAGACAATCTTATTAATAAATATCCGTACTACACAAAGATGATTATTCCGGCAGGCACATATTCAAATCAGAATGAAGACGTTGTAACGTTATCGGTAAAATGCCTCTTGGTAACCACGGATAAAATGGAAAAATCATTGGGTGAAAAGATTGTAAAAGTAATTTATGAAAATCTCGATCGTATGAAAGCGGCACATGCTGTAGGACAATACATAAGCAAAGCTACCGGAATGGAAGGTATGTCCATTCCTATGAACGAAGGAGCAAAAAAGTTTTTTGAAGAATAATACGAGGTGAACGACATTTGTCGGTAAATATGGAGAGCTTTCGGCGTATTTCAAAAAGTAAAAAAACAATAGCGATTATATGTCTGATAATTCTTGCAATTGCATCTTACTTTTTAAATCAAAAATACATAGTAGGTAAATCCGAAAAAGGTATTTTGTTTGTAAAACGTGCATACGCCGGAATGCCTCTTGTACTTGAGTACAGACATTCGGTACAAAGAACGATGATTTATGAAAATTTGGAAATTGACGACAATGTAAACGGACTCGTTTTGAAATCTACAAAGTATCAATCATATGGAGCCGGACTTCCGTTTTTACAAACGGACGGTCACTTCAGAAAAGAAAAAGATTGGTTTGTTCTAGATTCCATAAATCGTAAATATCCCGTACTTTCAATTCGTAACGGAGTAATAAATGAGGAAAAAGTTCATGTAGGTAATTCCGTATATAACTTGAAAGATGAAATGCCGATAGGGACGAAATTGGATATTTGTGTCGTACCGTTGTACAAAATTTGTTTTTTATAATGATAAGGAGTTGAATCAATTGGCTGACTTGGATACAAATGCAAAAAAGATCAATAAAAAGGGGAAAGATTTGCAAGAGACTTTGAAAGAGCTTGATAAAGAATCCAACTTTGCGGAATATTCAGGTATCTGGGCAAAGCTGATTGCGTTGATTTGTATAGTCTTTTCGTTATTTCAGATTTATACCGGACTTTTCGGAGTTTTGGACGCAATGATTCAACGTTGCATTCACTTGTCATTCGGTATAGCATTGGTATTTTTGCTCAATCCTACAAAAAGATCTTGGGTGAAAAAAGGACGGATACACTTACTTGATTTGGGACTTGCAATATTATCCGTTGTACCGTCATGCTATATTCTCGTTCAATACAAGAGCTTGATTTTGAGAGCAGGTACAGTTACTCCTTTGGATGCGGTTATGGGAGTGCTTGGACTTGTTATGGTAATCGAAGCCGCAAGACGTATTGTAGGTATGCCTATAGTGTGCGTTGTACTTGCTTTCATGGCATACGGATTTTTAGGTCCTTACATGCCGGGCGCATTGGCGCACAGAGGTTTGACAATAAATCAGATGGTCGGACATCTTTTCTTTACTACTGAAGGTGTATTCGGCATTCCAATGGGAGTTTCCTCCACATTTATATTTCTGTTTATTTTATTCGGTGCTTATCTTGAAAAAACGGGACTCGGAAAATTTTTCATAGATATAGCAAATGCAATTGCAGGTTGGGCATCCGGCGGACCGGCAAAAGTTGCGGTACTTTCAAGCGCACTTGAAGGTACAATCTCGGGAAGTTCGGTAGCAAACGTTGTCGGCAGCGGTGCATTTACCATTCCCATGATGAAAAAATTGGGATATGAAAAGAACTTCGCCGGAGCGGTGGAAGCGGCAGCATCTACCGGCGGACAGATTATGCCGCCTATTATGGGTGCGGCGGCATTCCTTATGGCGGAATTTGTGGGTATTCCGTATATGGAAGTGGTAAAAGCTGCAATCGTACCGGCAATTTTATACTTCATCGGAGTATTTTTGGGAGTTCATTTTGAAGCTAAAAGAAATAATTTGAAAGGTACACCGAGAAGTCAACTTCCTTCATTTGAAAAAATAATGAAAGAGCAAGGACATCTTGCAATTCCTCTTGTAGTAATTATCGGATTGCTTTCCTCGGGATACACTCCTATGAAAGCGGCACTGTGGGGAATATTTATTTCCATAGGCACAGCGATGCTTCGTGCAAACACAAGAATGAAGATGAGTGATATAATAGGCGGACTCGTGCAAGGTGCACGTGGATGTCTGGGCGTACTCATAGCATGTGCTGCTGCCGGCATTATCATCGGTATAGTTACAAAAACCGGTGTCGGACTTAAAATGGCATCCACACTTGTACAACTTGCATCAGGCAACTTCCTTTTGCTGCTTATTTGTACAATGCTTACATCACTTATACTCGGAATGGGAGTTCCGACAACTGCAAACTATGTAATAACATCTACAATAGTCGCACCGGCGCTTGTAGGAGCCGGAGTTCCGATTTTGGCGGCGCACATGTTCGTATTCTACTTCGGAATTATTGCGGACATTACACCTCCGGTGGCACTTGCAGCATATGCAGGAAGTGCAATAGCAGGAGGCAATCCCATGAAAACTGCCGTGAATGCATCGAAACTCGGTATAGCGGCATTCATTATACCCTACGTATTCGTATTCTCACCCGTACTTTTAGGAATAAATGCGACAATTACCGGAATGATTTTCTCCACACTTACCGCACTTATCGGAATGGCAGGACTCTCCGGAGCAATGATCGGACAATTTGCAGATAAATGTAAAGTATGGGAAAGAATAGTTCTCACCATCGGCGGACTCTGCCTCATAGATCCGAAACTGATGACGGACGTTGCAGGTATAGCATTACTTGCAATAGTGGGAATTATTCAATACATGAGAAAGAAAAAAGCTGCATAAATAAAGAACAAAGATAAACTTAAAAAAACAAAAATAAAACTCGGTTCAATAATAGTTGAGCCGAGTTGTTTTTATGAAATTTATTCTTCAAACAAAATATTATTCGAAACGGAAACAAATTCTCCGTTCAAATTGCAAAAACGAATGCAACATTCAATTCAGATAAAAAAACCGATACTTACGAAAACTTGCAAAGTATCGGTTGTAATTTATAAATGAAAATCAATATATTTTGTTTTTATTTTTCCGATTGTTGTTTTTTTGAAGAACCCCAATTGTCATAAGGAATATAAATTGAAATGAGTGCGAAAACTGCAAGAATCCAACAATACCATACATAAGGAACAATCTCAATCATGCTTACCGGTAAACCGAACTTGGATGCCAATGCGGAAGCCGTCAGAAGTTGAGCACCGTAAGGTATAGTACCTTGGAAAACGCAAGAAAAAATATCAAGAAGTGAAGCGGACCTTCTCGGGTCTATGTCGTATTCCTTACTGATATTTTTTGAAATATCACCTGTAATGATAATTGCAATGGTATTATTTGCAGTAGCACAATCAACCAATGAAACCAATGCGGAAATTCCGAGTTCGGCGGATTTTTTGCCTTTAATCATCACTCTCAATTTATGTATAAGCCAAGTAATTCCGCCGTAATGTGCTGCAATTTCTGAAATACCGCCACAGAACAGAGCGAGGAAGAAAGCTTCATTCATATTGTTGAAACCGATCCAAATTTGCTGTGAAAGTGAAACGACAGTCAAATTTCCGGCAAAAATACCGATAAGACCTGCAGAAAAAATACCGATAATAAGAACAATGAATACGTTCGTACCGAGCAACGCAAGAGCAAGAACCAAAATATAAGGGAAAACCTTTATCAAACTGTAATCAAGATTTCCTATACTTGAAACTACATCCGGACGACCGAAAAACAAGTATAAAACAAAAGTGACGATTGCAGCCGGTAAAGCGATCAAAAAATTCACTTTGAACTTATCCTTAAGCTCGCAGCCCTGAGTACGTGTCGCAGCGATAGTCGTATCCGAAATCATGGAAAGATTATCACCGAACATTGCACCGCCCACACAAGCAGCAACAATGAAAGGAATGGAAATGCCGGCTTTTTCACCTATACCTACAGCAATAGGAATAATTGCGGCAATGGTACCGACCGAAGTTCCCGTAGAAGTACCCAAAAAAGCGGAAATAATAAAAACTCCGGCAGTCAAAAACTCGACCGGTATCAAACTGATACCCATATTTACAGTAGCATCACGACCGCCCATAGCGGAAGCCACAGCGGAAAACGCACCTGCAAGAATGTAAATAATAAGCATAGTCATTACATTTTCATTTGCGGCACCTTTTGAAAATATTTTGAACTTTTCGCTTATACTTTCCTTACCCAAGAAAAATGCGGATATGACCGCAATGAACATGGCAGTTACAGACGGAAACTGATAGAAAGCCATATCAACGCCCTGCATGGAGAAATAAATTCCCATGCCGAGATAAATTATGATAAAAACAACGAACGGTAAAAGTGCAAAACCGTTGCCCTTTTCAGATGCGTTCATACCCGCACCTCCCATTATTAAAAATTAAAAATATTTTATAAAATTCAGTATAGCAAACGTAAGTTTTATAAGCAATTCAAAATAAAAAAATAAAGTGAAGAAAATTAATTTTTCACCTTATTTTCCGATACAAAATTTATTCAAATTCATTCATCGACTATTTAATAAATAAATCGTAAACTACACGAAAGAAAAATATTGTAAGAACTGTAAGTATAATCGGACGAACACCCTTGGCACCTTTTCCCTTGAAATACGTTGCACCCAAATGATTGCCCGCTATACCGAAAAGTCCTGCTACAACTCCGAGCGGAAGAAGAACCTGATTATTCAAAAGAAACACACTCAAAGCTGCAAGATTTGTCGTTGAATTTATAACCTTCGTTATACCGTTCGCCTGTTTCAAAGAAACATGAGAAACTCCTGTAAGAATTAAAATGAGAAATGTTCCCGTACCAGGACCGTAAAAACCGTCATAAACACCTATAAGAGATGAAGTTACAATACTCAAAATTGCAGTCTTACTGAAAGAAAAAGGAATTTTCTCTTTTATCAGTGATTTACTTTGAAGTACATACAAACCCGTTATGGGAATGAGAACAAGCATGCAAAAAAGAAAAGTTTTCGCATCAATCGTAAGAGCGATATTTGCACCGAAAATCGAACCGATAAATGCAAACACAACACACGAAAGAGCAAGCCTCCAAGGAATGTAACCGTCCCTTGAAAATTTATAAGTCGCCCACAAAGTACCCATTGAAGAACTCATCTTGTTAGTTGCAATAGCTGCATGCACAGGTACACCGCTTACAATATATGCAGGAATGGAAATAAGACCGCCGCCGCCCGCAATTGCATCTATAAATCCCGCAATAAAAACAAGAGGACAAATAAATAAATATTGAAAAATAGGATCCATAAATGCCCCTTTATAAATTACAAAATGTAATAATATTATGATTTATTATGGTAACATTCTTTTCAAAAATTTTAAAGATACAAAATAAAAAATGTTTATTTCATTTATAAAATATTCAACAATACTCATCATCAGAATACTTTATTATGATATAATTTTGATGTATTTATGTTTTTTTATTTATAACGATAAGGGAGATGCGTATGAAATCGTTTTTTGAAAATATCTTATACAACAGAAGTTTTGATTTTGCTATTATTGTCACGCTCATTTGCTCCCTTGCCGGAAAATGGCTTGCATCATTTCCCGGATTTTCTCTCGTGGGACACTTGGTGTTGGCATTGATTTTAGGAATGTTCGTACAACTTTGGAAAACCGTATCAAACCGTTCGAAAACAGGTACAGGATTTATTGCAAACAAATTTTTACGAGCCGGAATAATCCTTTTGGGATTCAAACTGAACTTATTTTTCCTTTTAACATCCGGACTCGACAGTTTGAAAGCGGCAATAGTTGTAGTAGCGATAATGCTCGTACTTAATTATTTTGTCGCAAAACTTTTTAAAGCGGATCATACACTTGCGATGCTTACGGCATGCGGCTGCAGCATTTGCGGGGCAGCGGCAGTCATGGGAGTATCCGCTCCGATGAAAGCAAAAGCCGATCAATCCGTACTTGCAATTGCAATAGTATGCATACTCGGTACACTCTTCACACTGGTAGAAGTATTTATGCAACCGTTACTCGGATTTACAGACAGTCAATTCGGAGTAATGGCAGGACTGAGCCTTCACGAAATTGCACATGCGGTAGCGGCAGGAGGTGCAGGCGGCTCAATAGGAATGGACAGTGCGATAATTGCAAAACTCTCAAGAGTACTTCTCTTGGCACCTGTTGCACTTATAGTAGGACTTATAGAATACAAAAAGAACAAAAATGCGGAAGAAAAAATATCAATACCCGTACCGTGGTTCATGGGAGGATTCATACTGGCAAGCGCAGTAGGATCATACCTTCAACTCTCCGGCAATATTACACAAAACTTGGTAAATATAGCCTACATACTCTTGGGAATGGCAATGGCGGCACTCGGAATAAACGTAAATTTCAAAGTAATAATAAAAAAAGGAGCAAAACCCTTCGCCGCAGCATTCATATGTTCAATAGTAATACTTGCACTCGCATGGTTCATAGCAGGACACTTCTTCGCATAAACCGAACTGAAAAGCTTTCGTAAATCGAAAGCTTTTTTGATTGGATAAATGTGAAAATACAAATTTAAAGTTTTACAAAAGCTTGTGTGATATGTTTTATTGGATTTTTTATGCATAAAATATTACTATATAAACATGATGCGGAATAAATATTCGTTTAATATTGAGGTGTATTCAATGCGAGCGGAACAAAGTAAATTTTTCGGTGATTTGTTGGAAAAGAATAAAAGAATTTTTAAAGTGCCTGTTTATCAAAGAAATTATGATTGGTCAGGTGAACAATGTGAAAAATTATATAAAGATATTATGTCGGCAAGTAAACGTAATCGTCAGCATTTTACGGGAACTGTAGTATACATAACGGATGTCGACAGGGGCAGCGGATTGAATGAAGTTTTGATAATTGACGGACAGCAAAGAATAACGACGGTTTATATTTTATTGAAGGCTTTGTATGAGAGTTCCGAAAATATATCTTATCGTATTGAATCCGAATTGAAAGATGTTATGTTTAACAGAAATTGTGATGATAAGTACAAGGTTAAGTTGAAGCCGGTAAAATCGGATAATGAGCAATTGCAACTTTTACTTAAAAATGAAATTGAAAAAATGAACAAAAATTCAAATGTTTATAAAAACTTTGTTACGTTTAAACGTTTGATAGAAGAAACCGTTTCGGAGGGTTTTGAGTTAAGTGATATTTTAGAAGGAATAAAAAAGCTTGAAATTGTAGAAATTATTTTAGATAAAAATCATGGCGATGAGCCGCAAAAAATTTTTGAATCTATAAACTCTACCGGTTTGGAATTGAGTTTGGCCGACTTGGTAAGAAATTACTTGCTTATGGACGATAAGAATCAAGATGAGTTGTATTCAAAATATTGGGTGGAATTGGAAAAGAATGTAGGATATGAAAATTTAAGAAATTTTATAATAAAATTTGTCGATGCTCAGGTAAAAAATTCGGTCAACAGTAAAAATGCATATGATTTATTTAAAAAGCATTGCGAAAATAATAAGTTGACGCATGAAGATGTATTGTTCAAATTGGAAAGAACTTCAAAGTGTTATGGTGCTTTTGTAGGTGCAAATCAATTTTACAGTAAGCGAATTCAAGACGATTTACATGCTTTTTGTGCGATAAAGCAAACAACAGTTTTGCCTTTGATTTTTAAGATTTTTGATGATTTTGAAGACGGAAATATTAATGAATACGAAGTTTGTAAGGTTTTGGAATATTTATTTACATACATTCTTCGTGTTATCGTGTGTGAAACGGGTAAAGGTTTAAGCGGATTTTTCAAATCTTTGTATTCAAGGGTTATTAAAGATGATTTTGTTAATTATTCCGAAAAATTTATAGGGTTTTTGAACGGAGTGAATTCACAGAACAGAATTCCTTCGGATGAAGAGTTCAGAGAAGCTGTTATTCATAAGCCTTTATACAATAATAAACACGTATGCAGATATATTTTATCCGTTATAGAAAATTCATCTAAAGAAAAAATAGACTTAAAGAATTTAACGATTGAGCATATTCTTCCTCAGAAAGAAAATTCTCGGATTTGGAGAAAAGAAATAGGTGAAGATTACAGCAGAGTTCGTGAAACGTACCTTCATACATTGGGAAATTTGACAATTACCGGATATAACAGTGAGTTGGGGACGAAACCTTTCAAAGAAAAGAAGAAAATTATAAGTGAACATTCCAAGGCAAATGTTTTGAATGAAAAAATTCTTGATGTAGATACGTGGAATGAAAAAAATATATTGAGGAGAGCGGAATCTTTATCTGAAAAGTTAATATCCATGTATCCTTATGTAGGGAGCAGTGTCGATGTTTTCACAAAAGATGAACCTTGTATAGGTATTTCGGAATATTATGATTTTTCGGGTACGACACCCAGCGGATTTTCTTTTATGGGTGAATTTGTAAAGGTTAAGAATTGGGTTAATTTGCTGACGGAGTTTATTGAATTGAGCTATGGTTTGGACAGTAGAATTTTGATAAATCTAGCAAATAAAAATTTCATTGTCGAAGGGTGCAGCAGTGTATATTTGACTCATGATAAAAGACTCTTGAGAAAACCGAGAGAAATTTTTAACAACGGAATTTTTTATGAGTCGAATTTAAGTGCAAATGCAATTATTTCATTTATTAAAGAATTGATTTTAAATATGGACTTGGATCCGGATGAATTTGAAGTTTATCTTGAGAATAAAGATATTGATACAAATAAATCTTTGGAATGGGTAAATTGGGACAGCGATTTCAATCCTTCTTTCAAGGATGTTGTTGAGTTTGAAATAAAGGGTAAAAGAATAAAACCGGAAAAAGGTAAAAAAGATATTAATTTTAAAGATGTATTTATAAAAGTCAACGAGTTTTTGTATAAAGAAAATCCGTTTGTGTATACCGAAAGTAATTTCATTTGGGTGAGCAGTGACGGAAAAGGTATGACAAGTCCTTATTCACTTGGAGAAAGTGTATATATTGAAACGAACAGATCCAATGAAGTGAATTTTGAAAATATTTCTGCCGTTGCAAAGTTGATGGGGTTGGATTCAAAGGATATAAAGTTTTTGTTTAAGGAAAGAGAGCGCAAGGGCAGTAAATAAACGGTAATTTTACATTAAAAAACTTCCTCTTTGATATTGTAGATGATAATATCGTGAGGAAGTTTTTTTAATTTTTACAGCGGTCGTATAATCGTGCCGCCGCCGATTAGGCGATCGCCTTCGTAGAATACTACCGATTGTCCCGATGTGATTGCTCTTTGCGGTTGGTCGAATGTGACGGTTGCTCTTCCGTCGTCTTGAAGTTTTACATGGCATTTATGTACTTTCATACCGTAGCGTACTTTACCTTCGGCGGTAAATTCTTGTGCGGGAGGTTTTCCGTCTGTGAATGCCAAGTCTTTTGCCAAGAGTTTTGTGCGGAACAGGTCTTCGTTTTCTCCTACTATTATTTTATTGTTTTTTGCATCTATGGATACAACGTATTGAGGTGTTTTTGCGTATATTCCCAATCCTTTACGTTGTCCGATTGTGTAGTTGGGTATTCCGTGGTGTTTTCCGAGAATTTTCCCTTTTTTGTTTACTATGAAGCCTTCATTGAATGCTTCAGGTGCTTCTTCTTTGAGAAAATCTACATAGGATTGTTCGGATGTAAGGAAGCATATGTCTTGGGATTCCGCTTTGTTGTATGTCGGAAGTCCTTTTTCTTTTGAAATTCTTCTTGTGTCTTTTTTGCATATGCGTCCTAACGGGAATATAATACGAGATAACTGTTCTTGTGTCAGGTGGTACATCATGTAAGATTGGTCTTTCGGCAGGTCTACCGCTTTTCTTACTTCGTATTTTTGTCTTTCGCTGTCAAACACGATGCGTGAGTAGTGTCCTGTTGCGAAATAGTCGCAGTCGAACATTGCTTTTGATTCATCGTAGAATACTCCGAATTTGAGTTTGAAGTCACACATCATGCAGGGGTTGGGTGTGACACCGTTTTTGTAGGAGTCTATAAAGTATTCGAGTACAATTTTTTTATATAGCTCCCTTATGTCGATTACTGCATGTTTGATGCCTAAAAATTTTGCCATTTCTTTTGCATCGTCCAGATTTTGTCCGTCAAACAGTTGCATGGTTGCACCGAATACTTCGTAGCCGGCTTCTTGCAAAAGTCTTACGGTCAATGTGCTGTCTACACCGCCCGACATGGCGGCGATTACTCTTTTTCTTGCCAATAAAATCATCCTTTCTCAGATTTCATTTTTTTGAAATCTAAAACCATCATTCTAGGAAATCAATTTCCTTTTTCCAAACGGAGTGAAAGTCCGAAGGATACTCATTAATTATAGCATTGAAATGCAAGTTGTTATTATATTTTATTTATTAATTTTTAAAAGGAGAGTTTTATGCAATTGTATGTTTTCTTGGGCGGCGGGTTCGGCGCTTTGTGCCGCTTTTTTGTCGGAAGGTTGTGTGAGTGTTTTTCTTTTGCAAGTGCGTTTTCAACAGTTTTTGTAAATTTGGCGGGATGTTTTTTTATAGGTTTGCTTTTTACCGTTTTCAAAAATAATGATTGTCCGGCGTTTTTGAATGCTTTTTTCATAACCGGTTTTTTGGGAGGATTTACTACATTTTCCACTTTTACTCTTGATGCATTGCAATATATGAGGGGCGGAGATGTTTCCCTTGCCGTTTTATATGTTGCGTTGCAAGTTGTTTTCGGTCTTGTACTTGCATGGCTCGGTGTGCGTGTCGGAGTTTTTATTTCTTAATCTGGTTATATCATAAAATACTCTTTTGAATATTAAAATAAAACCAAATTTTAAATATAATGTAATTGTGATAATAATTGTATTTAAATAAATTTGTTTAAGAGAGGGTATCGTTATGGATAATTTTTCAGATAAAAGCGAGATATCGTCCACTCGTGTGATGGTTATGGCGGCGTTGTGGGCGGCTATTGTGTTTTGTATGACTATGTTTCCGAAGGTTCCCATTCCTCTTGGGTACATGAATTTGGGGACTACTACAATATTTTTGTCTATTTTCTTTTTGAGAAGGCATGAGGCTTGTCTTGCCGGTGCTGTGGGTTCTTGTCTTGCGGATCTTATCGGCGGATTTCCGATTTGGATTATTCCGACTGCGGTTGTGAAGTTTGCTGTCGCTTTTGCAGTTTATACGGTTATGAAGATTGTTTACAGAGAGGGCCGTTTTTGGATTTCTTCGGCTTTGGCATTTATAGCCGGATCGGCAGCTTCCGTTATCGGTTACACTTTTTTCGGAGTTTTTCTTTTCGGCGGGTTTGAGGCGAGTCTTCAGCAGGTGCCGGGGTTGGCAATTGAGGGTGTGATGAGTACAGCTGTTGCTCTTGTTGTGTGCGGTTTCTTGAAGGCGAGATTGAGTTTGAAGATTTGATAATTTTAAAAGGATAGGGTCGTTTTGACCTTATCCTTTTTTTACGTGAAACTCTTTTTCCGCTTTGAGTGCGTCTTCGGTTGTTATGTATCCTTCTTGTGTCATGAGTGTGAGTACCGTCATCATGCGTCTTTTTCCGTCGTCGGGGTTGTTTATCGGGTCGTATGCGGTCGGTGCTTGGGGAAGTCCGGCCAGCATTGCACATTCGGCGAGGTTGAGTTCGGACGGTTTTTTGCCGAAGTATGTTTGTGCGGCGTCTTTTATTCCGTATGTTCCGTGTCCGAAGTAAATAGTGTTCAGATAGAGTGTAAGTATTTCATCTTTTGTGTAGGATTTTTCCAGTTGCATTGCAAGGAAGAGTTCTTCAATTTTTCTTGTTATTGTTCTTTCGTGCGAGAGGAATATGTTTTTTGCCGTTTGTTGTGATATCGTGCTTCCGCCTTCAAGTGTACGATTTGCTTTGTAGTTTGTAATAAGTGCACGTGTAAGTCCGATGATGTCTATTGCGCCATGTTCGTAAAATCTTCTGTCCTCTGTCGCTACAACTCCTTTTTTCAGAAGGTCCGGTATTTCATTTGACGGTACGAAGTTTTCGTTTTGTTTATATTTTTCTATTGCCGGTTTTATATTTCTTATGTTGTTTAATTTTTCAAAAAATGTTTGTGATTCGTTTTTTCCGGCTTTTGCAGTTTCTTTTTTGTTTTCGTTTGTATTTTCATTTTCTTCGAGTTTTGTTTTTATATTGTCAAATATATTTTTGATTTGTGAAATCGTGTCCGTACTTTCCGGTTTTCGGGTTTGCGTTTGTGTTTGCGATTGAGTTTGCACGGTTTGTGTATCGAGTATGCCGTTTCCCATTTCATATCCTATGTAAACGGCAATTATTATTGTAATCAGTATGAGAAGTTTTTTCATTTATTCTCCTTTCTTTTTGTATTATACCAAATGAATTATTTATATGGAATTTTAATGTCTTTGTGCGATTTTATCGCATATTCCCAAAGTGCATGGAGGTGTCTTTTATGGTATAATATATAAAATGTTTTATACAAAATTGTAACCTTACGGGGACGTGTTTCCCTGTTTGTTTTATTGTAAGGAGAAGTATATGAGCGAAGAAAATCGTAAGGCGGGCGCTTCCGGCAGGAAGGACGGGCATTACAGTGCCAAGGATATACGTGTTTTGGAGGGCTTGGAAGCTGTAAGATTGCGTCCGGGAATGTATATCGGTTCTACGTCTGCTCGCGGTTTGCATCATCTTGTATATGAGGTTGTCGACAACTCAATTGATGAAGCTTTGGCCGGCTTTTGCACTCATATAGAGGTCAGTTTGAATGATGACGGAAGTTGTACGGTTGTAGATAACGGACGTGGTATTCCTACAGGTATGCACGAAACAGGAAAGCCTGCAATGGAAGTTGTTTTGACAGTTTTACATGCCGGCGGTAAGTTCGGCGGTGAGGGTTATGCAATTTCGGGCGGTCTTCACGGTGTAGGTATATCTGTTGTAAATGCGTTGTCCGAATGGACGAAGGTGAATGTACGTCGTGACGGTAAGTTCCATGAGATGGCTTTTTGCCGCGGTGATGTTACCGAGAGTATGCGTACATACGGTGAAACTTCCGAAACGGGTACTACAGTAACTTTCAAGCCGGATCCTCTCATTTTCAAAGAAGGTACGGATTTTGATTATGATACTCTCAAGGTTCGTATGCGTGAGTTGGCATTTTTGAATAAGGGACTTCGTATAACTTTATCGGATAATCGTGACGGCGTTTCAAGAGTTGAAGAGTTCCATTATGCCGGCGGTATAGTTGAATTTATTAAGTTTTTGAATGAGGGTAAAGATGCCGTTCATGATGATGTAATTTCTTTTGAAGGTGAACGTGATAAAATTATCGTTGATATTGCAATGCAGTATCAGACCGGTTACAGCGAAAGTATGTATACATTTGTAAATGATATAAATACTACGGAAGGCGGTATGCATCTTTCAGGTTTCAGAAGTGCGTTGACTCGTACTATAAACGATTATGCACGTACGAATAATCTTTTGAAAGAAAATGAAGATAATTTGACCGGTGACGATGTTCGTGAAGGTCTTACTTGTGTAATTTCCGTAAAGGTTCCCAATCCTCAGTTTGAAGGGCAGACAAAAACAAAGCTCGGAAATTTGGAAGTTAAGGGTGTAGTGGACAATATTGTAAGTGAAGGTTTGCATATTTACTTGGAAGAGCATCCTGCCGAAGCAAGACTTATAGTTGAAAAAGGTATTACCGCAAGTCGTGCAAGAGAGGCTGCAAAGCGTGCAAGAGAACTTACAAGACGCAAGAATGCACTTGAGGTATCCAGTTTGCCGGGTAAACTTTCGGATTGTTCCGAAAAGGATCCTAAAAAGACTGAAATTTACATAGTCGAAGGTGATTCCGCCGGCGGATCCGCAAAGTCCGGACGTGACAGACGTTATCAGGCGATTTTACCTTTGAGAGGTAAAATTTTGAACGTTGAAAAGGCGAGAGTGGATCGTGTATTGAATTCAGATACGATTCGTATGATGATTACCGCTTTCGGTACGGGTGTAAGTGAAGGGTTTGATATAAGCAAGTTGCGTTATTATAAAATTATTATAATGACGGATGCCGATGTTGACGGTGCACATATTCGTACATTGCTTTTGACGTTTTTCTACAGATATATGAAACCTCTCATCACTGAAGGTCATGTATACATAGCAAAACCGCCGCTTTACCAAGTTCGCAAAGGTCGTCAAAAATACTATACATATGATGATGATGAACAAAATAAACTTTTGGATGAAATAGGTAGAGACGGTTGCACCATTCAGCGTTACAAAGGTTTGGGTGAAATGGATCCCGAGCAGCTTTGGAATACTACAATGAATCCGGAGCAGCGTGTGATGATGCGTGTAGAACTTACCGATGCGGTGGAAGCCGATCGCTTGTTTACGATTTTGATGGGAGATAAAGTAGAACCTCGCCGTAAGTTCATCGAAGAAAATGCAATGAATGTAACAAATTTGGATATTTAAATCAAAACTCTTGAATTCGAAATTTTCGTTTTCAAGAGTTTTATTATTTTAATATTAAATTTTTATAAAAGCAGCTAAATTTTATCATTTGATATTGGCAGCAGGGGGCAAAATGTATTACAATAAGTGAAGTAATAATTTTTTGTTCATATGAGTTTCAAGGGGGCTGCATATGCAATATTTTTATCCGGCAGTTTTTAAGTATAATCACAAAAAACAGTATTTTACCGCAATCTTTCCGGATATAAACGGTTGTAGAGCGCAAGGCAGTTCTATAGAAGAAATTGTAAGTGAATTGAAAGAAAATCTTTGTGCTTATTTATGGGAGCTTGAAGAGCGTGAAATGGAAATACCTGCGCCTTCCATGCAAAAAGAAGTTCAAATGAAGTACAGATCTTGCAGCGTAATTACGGTTATAGCGGATATGGAAAAGTATCGGGAATATCGTGAATACAAAGTGAGATATGCTCATGAGCAAGCACGGTTATGGGCTGAAGAAGCAAACAACAGAAGACATAGCAGTATTTTTTCACGTGTATTCGGTATTCGTTAAGAGGCAATCGCCTCTTTTCTTTTTATAGTGCATTTTTGTTTATGCTGTCTTTTCGGGCAGCAATTATAAAAATGCTATGAGGTGTTCAATGTTAGAATTATCAGTTACTTCACTTGCGTATCGTATACCGGCACTTTTGGTGGCATTGAGTGTTCACGAGTACGGGCATGCGATAGTATCCGATTCATTGGGAGATCCTACTCCTCGTATGGAAGGCAGACTCACGTTGAATCCTTTGGCACATTTAAGTAAATTGGGAACGATTATGCTTTTGATTTTCGGTTTCGGTTGGGCAAATCCTGTACCGGTAAATCCGATTTATTATAAAAATCCGAGAAGCGGTATGTTTTTTGTAGGAATTGCCGGAATTGTAATGAATTTGCTTGTTGCTTTAGTATCTGTATTTATTTCGGCGACAATGGATGTTGCAGGATTTTTGAAAGAAGGCGGAGCTACGCTTTTGTATTGGATAATGACTTATAATACATGGCTCGCTTTTTTCAATATTTTACCGATTTGGCCGATGGACGGATTTCGTGTAGTAAGCGCTTTTCTTCCTTACGATCTTTCCGTACGGTTCGAGCAGTTTCTTGCAAAATACGGTTTTATCATACTTATGCTCTTGGTATTTACCGATATAGTCGATGAAATAGTTTCTCCTCTTGCGGGTACATACTTGTATTACTGCAGGGAAGTTATTTATTCGCTGTTACTTTGATAAAAAATAGAAATAAAAAAAGCACGAAATTTACGAAAAAGTTTCGTGCTTTCTTATATGCTTTATTATTCGTCTGCCGGATGAGTTCCGCGTATTTCTTTATTTATAATGTGTGTGTGGCATGTTCCGAAACGTGCAAGATAAGCTTTAAATTCTTCGGTTTCTTCTATTGATTTGAAGTGTGCATCTATGTGCATTTTCGTATTTGAATCCGACAGATAGCAATGCAATATATGTGATGATGCTTTTTTTATAAATTCAACCAATTCGGGTCGTTTGCCGAAATCTATATCGACGTGAAACAGTGCATGTACGTTGTAACCGAAAGCAGGACAGTTCGTATTTATTGTATAGCGTTCAACTATTCCCAAATCTTGAAGACGTTCTACACGATTTTTTGTCGCCTGTCCGGTGAGAAAAATTTTTTCTCCCAATTCTTTCATTGTAATGCGGCTGTTTTTACGCAGTTGTTCTATAATTTGTAAATCCGTGTTGTCGATTAACTTATCCATTTTCAACTCCTTTGTTGTACGTGTATAATGTTATTATATCATTTTTATTTGCAATGTTTTTACTGCAAATTTGTATAAATTTCATTTTGTAAAATTCTTTTTCGGAGGAATTATGGCTATAACTTGGATTATATTTGAATTTGTAGGTACCCTTGCATTTGCATTCTCCGGTGCAATGGTGGGTATAAAGGAGAGTATGGATCTTTTCGGTATAGTTGTACTTTCCATAATGACGGCTGTAGGTGGAGGTATATTGCGTGATTTGATGGTAGGAAATATACCCGTTACAATATTCAAACATCCTGCATCTTTTCTGATTGCCATAATTCTGGCGCTTGTTTTATCTATAGTTTACAGAATTACAGCGTTTTCATTCAGAAAAAATAAAATTTTTAAAATTCTTTTTGATGTTTCCGACACTTTAGGATTGGGCGCATTTACCGTTACCGGCACAACAATGAGTTTGTACATGTATCCGGAAATGCAATATGTCGCACCGATTACTTTAGGTGTGATTACTGCGGTGGGAGGCGGTTTGCTTCGTGATATGGCGGTACCGAAACGTCCTGTCGTATTGTATGCCGACATTTATGCCACCGCCTCGCTTGCAGGAAGTGTGATATTGTGTGCGATTTGGAGTTTAGGATACAAATTTGAAGCGGAGTGGGCGGGATTTATCGTTGTAGTGCTTTTGAGATTTTTTGCAATTATTTATAAATGGCAACTGTTTAAACCTGTCGAAAAATGAATATGAATGAAATATTTTTATTTTGATGTATGTAAAATAAAAATTCCATTTAAGTGGAAATACTGAAATGTTCTCTTATCGTCTGTACGGTAAGGGGTACAGTATATGCCTAAATGGAATTTTTTTATTTCTTTTTACTTGCTTCGCTAAGTTTTTGTACGTAAAATTTTGTACTTTCACATAAATCTTTACCGTGAGTGAGTAATGCTCCTCCTACGAGGAAAATCGTGTCGTCACCGTAAGTATTTACCATGTCATTGAAATTTTGCCACTTCATTCCGCCGGACGGTACGGGGAAGGCTTTTTTCAGATTTCCGATTTCGGTTTCCGTACCTTTTTTTATTGAAATGCAAGTTTCTTTCGTGAAACCGAATCTTCCTCCGTAACTTGCAAATATCACCGCATCCGCACCCATAATTCGAGTGAGTTTGCCGTAGTAACAATACGGAGAAATTCCGAAGGAGTCCGATAACGTCCATGCGCCGGTGAGTGCGGGATGCATGAATATGGGTTTGTTGAAATTTTTATCGAAAGCCAATTTTTTAATGGCTGGAAATCCGACAAGTCCGGCAGATGCCATTACCGCATCAACTCCCATTTCCTGTGATAGAAATGCACGTTCTTCAAATTCGTTTGCATCGGCGGAAATATTTGAAACGTAAATGCAATTAAGACCGGTTTCGCTATTTGCTCTTTGCAAGGCATCCACGCAAGCTTTTACACGTTCTTTGAAAGGTGCATAACTTTGATTTATGAGATTGTGATCGTCTTTTATAATCGTACATCCGCCTTTTGCCAATTTGTAGACGAGATTTTGAAGTTCATTTACGTTGTATCCTACCGGTTTTATTGCCGACATGAAAATAGGACCGTTTTGTATATTACAAAGTTTTCGTATACCTTCTCGTCCGAATTTCGGACCTTTGTATATTTTGTACATTTCATCCGTCAATGAAATATCTTCAAGACGTATATTCGATTTTAAAGATGTATTTCCGAACAATGTATTTAATAATCCTACACATTCACTTTCGCAAATTGAAGAATCATATGAAATAGTTGCAAGGAAACAATTTTCGGAAATTTTTTCAAGAGATTCTACATTTCCCAATAAAGTGTTTTCTATGCGAGTGTTTTCTATAAGTGAATAAGGACACTCGACAGTTTGCTCCAATGCTGTTGCAAATGCGATATCCTTTGCTTCGTTGTAGGAATTTGATGAAATTTTGTAAGTTGCCGAAAAGCGTTTATTAGCATTCGTATCAAAACTCATTTAATTCTCCTTGTTGTGATTTGCGGTATCGTCGGAAAGCCAGTACAAAGGTCTGTTACGTGTTTCCTCGTATATGCGGCTTATATATTCTCCGATTATACCCAGACCCATCAAATTTACACTTCCGAAAAGTGAAATCAAAATGGTTACCGTAGACCATCCGGGCACCGTTGAATCGGTAAGGTAGCAAAATAAAACATGAATAATCATCACGCAACCTAAAAATCCGGACAACAAACCTATGTAAAAAGATGCACGAAGAGGAAGAGTTGAATTTGCCAAAATTCCGTCAACTGCCAAGTGAAGCATTTTACGCATCGAAAATTTAGATACACCGGCATGACGCTTGGGAGCTTTGAAACTTACTGTGGTTTGCTTAAAACCCATTCCGCCTACAATTCCTCTTATAAAACGGTTATGCTCTCTGAATTTCATGAAAGTATCCAACGCTTTTCTGCTCATAAGACGAAAATCGGATCCGCCCGGAACGACCGGAGTTGTGGAAATCGTGTTTATAAAAGCATAATAACTTTTTGAAGTTAATTTTTTCACCCAATTTGCATCTGAAGTCGCAGTACGGACAGTTTGCACCACATCATATCCTTCACGCCACTTTTCGACAAGAACGGGAATAAGTTCCGGAGGGTGCTGCAAGTCTCCGTCCATTGTAATTACACAATTGCCTTTTGCAAAATCCATACCGCAAGTAATTGCAATCTGATGACCGAAATTTCTTGCGAAAGTCAAAGCACGAACATGAGAATCTTTTTGTGCAAGTTCATTTAAAAGAAATTCACTTTTATCTCGAGAACCGTCATTTACATATATAATTTCATAATCCGTTCCCAAAGACTGCATGACCTTGGTTACTTCTTCGTAAAAAAACGGTATATTTTCTTCTTCATTATATACAGGTGTTACAATCGAAATCATAAATCCTCCAAGTAATTTTATATAAATATTATACATTAAAAAAGGAGCTTTGTTTATCCATATTTTGATTAAATAAATTATTTATGCTTGCCTTTATATTTTCTTTTTAGTACCATTGAAACGATGAGACATGGAGGAAATACAATGAAACTGAGAGATTTGTTACTTGTACTTGTACTGATTTATGCCGGATACAGAATAATATATGGAAACGGGTTTACGACAGTTAATCTGTTTTTGGTTTTATGTTCGGTAATTGCGGTAATATCAACCGTTTTGGAACGCAGCGGATATTTTGAAAAAATGCGCAAGGAAAAAGAAGAATACATGAAAAAAGAAGAATTGCAAAGTCGGGAAAACGGCAATCGGGAGTAAAATTTGGATATAGAAACATACATAGTAAAGAAAGCGAATGAATTTGCAAGAAGTAATGAAAAAAGAATGAAAATTACAAAGTATATTGCAAAATACGGACATTTGCTGTTTGTAATTTACGGAGCTATATACTTTCTGCTGCCCGGAAGAACACAGAGGGAGAGGCGGAAAAATTGTATTTCGATTCTTGCTTCGATATGCATAAGTTCGATAATTTCTTTTTTTATCGGGAAAAAATTTTATAGAAACCGTCCGTTTGTAAAAGATAAAAATATAAAAGACATAACAAATCATAAAGCCAACGCATCATTTCCGAGCAATCACACGATGAACGGCGCAATAGTATTGATGTATCTTTTGAAAGAAAAAGCACCGTTTTCAAAAATGTTGGTACCGATTTGGCTTGCAATGTCCGTTTCACGTGTTTTTGCAGGAATACATTATATAAGTGACTTGGCGGGCGGAGTATTTATTGCAAGCGTGGTATATAAAATAAAGGAACTTATATTTCAAAATAAAAGAGGCTGAAATGGAAGCACATGAAAATACCGGTAAATCTGCGATGCTGCATATAGCGGAAATACTTATACACGGCTCCGATGAGCGGCATCCTTTGTCGCAACAAAAAATTTTGGAAATATTGAAAAATAAATGCAATGTAACGGTCAATCGTAAAACTGTAGGTAAAAATCTTACACGAATGAAAGAAACGGGTTGGCCGGTGGAATGCAGGCAAGTGATGCGAACCATGAACGGGAAAAAAGTACCGCTCACATTGGATTGGTATTGGAAACATTATCTGTCACATGATGATTTCAATCGTTTATCTGAAATGCTTTATTTTTCACATAATTCTCCGACACAAATAAAGAAAATTTTGACGAAAATAAAAGAATTTCAGTTCCAAGGTGAAAATGAAGAAAAAGTATTTATAAAAAATATTCCCAACAATAATTACAGTTCAAGCGACTTGTCCAAATCTTTGCAAATTGTATCGGATGCGATAACCGGTAAAAAACGTATTGATTTTTCATACATGATTTATGATATTGACGGAAAACTGAAATCCGATAAAAATGTCGAAGGCAGCGACAAAATTTATTCTGTAAGTCCATATCTTATAGTTGCAAGTGATGGAAGATACTATCTTTTGGGCAATGAAGACGGTAAAGAAAGTGTAAATTTTTTCACAATGGAACGTATGGCAAATATAAAAATATCTGCATACGATGCAAGAGTTCAGAAAACTGTAAACGCTTTTAAAAACGGAGTGAAGTTAAATGAACTTGTCGGAGTTTATCCTGAAATTTATGTAGGTAATGAAGATGTATGCGTATGTGAAATAGCACCTGAATTTCTGACTCGTGTAATTGAAGTTTTCGGGAAATCCGTACATGTAACGGAAGTAACTCCAAATAAAATAAAAATTGAAATAAAAGCATTTGTATCGGCGGTTTACGGTTTGGCAATGAGAAATTCATCTTTCGTGCGTGTAATTTCTCCTGCCGATTTGGTAAAAAAAATACGTGACGATGTAAAAAATCTTTCACGTATGTATGGAGGAGTGTAGTATGTGGCTCGGTATTGTAGCAATTGCAGTAATCGCCATAATATTACTTATACTTATCATTCTTGCAATTCCTTTACGTTATCGTATTTTTGCGGATAACGAACATATATGTATAAAAGGAAGTTGGTTATTCGGCATTTTAAGTAAGAAATATGAAATAAATTTTTCGAAATTTATCGAAAGCAATATTGAAAGTAAAGACAAAGAAAAAAATTCAGATGTCGAAAAAGATGAAAATTTTATTGAAGATACGATAAAAAACACTGAAAATGTAGAAAAAAATCTTGAAATGAAGGATAATGAAAGTACGAAGTTTTCCGAAAGAGGTGCAAAAGAGGAAAAGAAAGAAAATGATTCGTTTAAAGAAAAAAGCGAAAAAATCACTTTTATGGATAAGCTTCGTTTTGCGACAAAAAACGGAACGGTGCGCATAGTATTGAAAAGTTTGAAAAAACTTCTCTACATAAGTAAGCCTTATGAAATGAATGTATCCGGAAAAATAGGATTGGGAGATCCTTCCGATACCGGAATACTTGCCGGAGCAGCTTATGCGATTTTTCCTAATTTTGCCGTAGAGATAGATTGGAAATATTTGGAAAAAGTTTTTGAGTTGAAGGCAAATTGCAAAGGTTCCGTAATGCCGCTAAAAGCGATTTGGATTATAGGGATAGCTTTCATATCCAAGCCTGTTCGTGAATTTTTGTCATATACAAGGGGGAAAACCGATGAATGATGAATTGAAGAAAGAATTGTTTAAGGAATTCAAAGATTTGATTACTACTGAAACGGTAGTAGGTGAACCGGTTTACTTGGGTGATACCGTTATAGTTCCTTTTGTAGAAATTTATTTCGGATTCGGCAGCGGTACGTCAAAATCTTCAAACGGCAGTCAAGGATTCGGAGGCGGCGGAAAAGTTGTTCCTACAGCGGTTTTGATTATACATGGAGAACGAGTGGAAATATTCTCCGTAAAAAATGCCTCACCCGGAAATACCGTAGATCGAATAATCAATTTGGTTCCTGATTTGATTTCAAAATTCAAAAAGAGAAAAGACAAAAAAGACAAAGTACGTGAAGCGGCATTGGAAGAAGCTCAAAAGGCAATGCGTGAAGAAGCGGAAACTGCCGCACTGGAAGCGAAAACAAATATTAAAGAGTGATTTAAAAATATTGACAGAGTTTAATATTATATAATATAATGTTGTATGTTCAAGCATTTTGTAATGCCTGTAAGGAGGATATTATATGAAGATGAATAAATTGGTAGCCGTTGTGGCAGCCGGTATGATTACGATGGGTGCAGCTGTTTCAGCTTCAGCAGCCGGAGTAGGATATGTAAACGTAGCAGCATTACTTCGCGCACATCCGAAATTTGAAAGAGCTCAACTCGAACTTCAGAGCACTGAACAGAAATTGAGTGCAGATTTCGAAAAGAACGCAAAGAACAAGACACCTCAGCAGCAACAGCAGTTGCTCGGAGAAGCACAGAGACAATTGGCAGAAAAGCAGCAGTCATTAATGGCTCCGATTCAGCGTGATATCGTAAATGCGATTAAGTCGGTTCGTAAAGAAAAAGGATTGGATATCATTATCGATCAGGCAGCTGTAATTGACGGCGGTGAAGATGTAACTGCAGTAGTAGCACAGAAAGTTGCAAAGTAATTAATGAATAAAATTTAAAAATGCACATCCAGGTGTGCATTTTTTGTTTTCTGAAATTATAAAATTTTAAAATAAATAAAATTTGTTTTTAGTATATACTTTTTAAAATTTGTGTTAATATAGATAGGTAAAAATGAAAAGTAAAGAGAGATGAGATATTATGAAGTTTTTTATCGACACTGCAGATATAAATTTAATACGTTCGGCTGTTGAATTGGGATTTATTTCGGGTGTTACAACAAATCCGTCATTAATTGCAAAAGAAGGTGTAAATTTCCACGAAAGAATAAAAGAGATTTCAGAAATAGTAGACGGACCGATTTCAGCGGAAGTTTTGTCGGACGATGAAGAAGGAATGATGAAAGAAGCGTTGGAGCTTTCGGCAATTCATAAAAATATCGTCATAAAAATACCTATGACCGAAAACGGAATGAAAGTTGTTTCTAAATTGAAGAAAAAAGGTATAAAGACAAACGTTACTTTGGTATTTTCCGCAAATCAGGCATTACTTGCAGCACGTGCAGGAGCATCATATGTAAGTCCGTTTGTAGGACGTATTGAAGATATCGGCTGGGACGGTGTGGAACTTATAAGTAAAATTTCTGAAATTTTCAATTTTCATGATATAGATACGGAAATCATCGCCGCTTCAATCAGAAAGCCTTTGCATTTGGAACAATGTGCACTTGCCGGTGCAGATATAGCTACCGTACCGTATAAAGTGCTTATAGATGCGTTGTACCATCCGCTTACGGAAAAAGGGATAAAAAAATTTCAAGAGGATTACAAAAAAATTCGTATTCATGATTGATAATAACGAAATCGTCTCGAACGGGGCGATTTTTTATTTAAGAAAGGTATATATGGAATTCAAACAAGATTTGAAAAAAATTGCGACTACCATGATTCCGGTGCTTATAGCACAACTTTCAATGGTAGGGATGAACTTTATGGATAGCACGATGAGCGGTCATGTAAGTGCGGATGATTTGGCGGGAGTTGCGGTAGGAGCAGGATTGTTCATGCCCGTACTTACATGCTCATTGGGGATTTTATCCGCATCTACACCGATAATTGCACAATTGGTAGGTAAAAAAGAAAATGAAAAAATACCGTATGTGGTAAGAACCGGTATTTTGCTTGGAATAATTATCGCACTTATATTTGCAACGGCATATGTTCTTTTTATAGACAATATAATGAACGCACTTGCGCTTACACCGCCGGTAGAGAAAATTGCAAGAATGTACTTACTTGCAATGGTAGTTGCAGTATTTTTTCAAGCACCGCTCATATCGATACGAGCATTAACGGATACCGTTCAAGGTACTGCATTGTCCATGAAACTTTTTTTAACGGCACTTCCGGTAAACGGACTTTTGAATTACCTTTTTATTTTCGGTGCGTTCGGTATGGAAGGATACGGAGGAGTAGGAGCCGGAATTGCAACTGCAATTACATACATGCTTGTTCTTGGCATGTTTTTATTTGTAATACGACAAGATCCCGTATTTCAAAGTAAAAAAATATTTTCAGGTTTAAAAACTTACATACGTGATTGGAAAGAGTATTGTGAAATAGGAATACCGAACGGACTTGGAATATTTATGGAAACAAGTCTTTTCGGATTTTTGATAATATTTATGGCGAAATTCGGTACCGTTGCAATCGGTTCGTATCAAGCGGCACTTAATTTTTCAAACTTGATATACACCATACCTCTAAGCTGCTCTATAGCAATGACTATTTTGATAGGAGTTGAAGTAGGTGCGGGAAGATACAAAAAAGCGAAAAAATATGGAAGATGCGGAATTGCACTCACACTTGCAATTGCGGTAATTACACTTATATCGACAATAGCATTTCGAAGTTATATAGCAAGACTATATTCAAATGAAGCCGAAGTTTTGGAATTAGTTGCACAATTTCTTATATATTGCGCATGTTGGCAAATGTTTGATGCCGTAGCTGCTCCGATACAAGGTATATTGAGAGGGTATAAGGATGTAAAAATACCGTTTATTATGATGGTGATTGCATATTGGTGCGTGTGTCTTCCTGTCGGATTGATTATGGATCACGTATTTAATCACGGACCTTTTGCATATTGGCAAGGACTTGTAAGCGGAGTCGGCGCATCTGCAACATTACTCACTGCAAGACTTATATACTTGGAAAGGAAATACGGAAAATTTAAAAGTACAAATTAATATACGAAATAAAAAAGTCGTTCACTAAAAAAGTCGTTCACTCGTTAAATGTGAACGACTTTTAACTTATACATGAGAAATTTTTATGTTGTTGTGAAATCTTTTTTTGATATAGAAAATTATAATGCCTATAATTGCGACAATTACTCCGTCACCGATTATACTCCAACCGCAACCGTAAATTGCATAAATGCTATATACTGCGCCGATAAATGCGGAAAAGTTTGTCAGACCGCGTTTGCTTTTCTCTATACCTTCTATTCTTTGCATCGCAGGAACGGATGCCATTGAAAGTACATAAGGTATAAGGTTTATGGTTACCGCCAAATTAATCAAAATGTTGAATTGATTAATCAAAGTAGGACTTATAGTCATCAAAGATAAAACCAGTTGAATGATAAGTACGGTAAAGATAGACATATAAGGAGCGCCTCTTGAAGTTACTTTTTGCAAGTAATGCGGGAAATGTCCGAGCGATGCCGAATTACGCACGACTTCGGCAATTGTGAATTGCCAAGCAGTTAAAGAAACGAAACATGAAACGACCAACATGCAAGAAACGATATGACCTGTAGTATTACCCATCATTGCCGCATAAGCAAGTCCGAAAGGAGCATTTGCACCGATAAGTTCCGTATAAGGTACGATACCTCCGATAATTGCAGTAGACAAAGTATACATAATACCTGCAAGCAATGTTCCGGATAAAACTGCGATAGGAACGTTTTTTTCAGGATTTTCAACAGCCGAGGAATTTGCACACGCAGTTTCAAGTCCCAAGAAAGACCAAAGAATAATTGCAATAGAATCTTTCAATGTTACGATAAACGGTAATCCTTTAGGATTCCACGCCTGTATGTAAGTGTCCATACTGAAAGAAGTGAATCCGAACAAAAGTAATCCTATAATAGGAATCATTACACAAATTACACCTATTGAACCGAAACGTCCGGTACCTTTTGACCCCAAAAAACTTATGGAAGCCGAAAGTATAAGAACAACTATAGTAGTCAAACAAGATCCTACAGGCGAAAGATTCCAACCGAATACATAAGAAGCATAACTTACAACACCTATAGAAATAGCTATATTTGCGATAATAAGAGAAATCGTATAGGTGAAATTGGCAAGGAAATTGCCCAATTTACCGAAACCGTACTCTGCATAACCCCCTAAACCGCCGCCTTTTTTGTTGTACATACCGCATTTTGCAAAAGCATAAGCCAAAATAGTAGCTCCTAAAGAAGCCAAAATCCAAGCGAATATTGAAATAGTACCTATTTCGGCGAGCTTGGAGGGCAGCAAAATTATTCCCGAACCCATCATATTGATAGCAGTAACGGTAGTCAGCTGTAAAACACTCATTTTTTTTGCGTTAGCCATAATACCATCCTTCTTTCCTTCAAGTATGCGAAAAGCGAAATAATCAAATAGAGAGTATCGCTAATTCACGTTATTGCTAAAGCAATATAACATATAAAAAAAGTTGATACAATACTTATTTTGAAGAGAAAAATGAATAAAAAATCTAATTTTTTTTTTGAGAACAGAAAACAGAGAATTTGGAAGAAATGGGAAGACAAATTTAAAAGTCAAAAGAATAAAAGTGTCATAAAACGGAATTTTTATGCAATAAAAATTAAAAACATGCGAGAAAAACGGAAAGAATATACAAAAAGAAATAAAATCTGAAAAATATTTCAGTGTTAAAAAAAACTTAAATAGCTTTATTCAGCTTAAAACGAGCATAAAAGGCTTAATATTAAAATATAACCGTATGAAAAGTTGAAGAGATATTTTTTTATACAAACATAAAAAATTTTTTATAAGAAAAAAATTTGCTTTGTGTGAAAATAAAGAGAAAAGAAGATAAAAAGTAGTAGTTATTTGCATACATATACAAAATGTAAAACATTTGAAATCAAAAAACATTTTTATTTTAATTTTGAGTAAAGTAAAGAAATACGGAGTAAAAACGAAAAAAAGCGATAAATGTAAAGAAAAATGAAAAAATATTTTTCAATGTAAGCGTTCAACGTAAATGAATCATATAAACATGTCGGAAAATGTATTAAAGACGTTATTCATATTAATAAAAACCGGAGGATTTTAATATATTTGTTGACTTTTGAGGTTCTTTTGTTTATACTTAACTACAATATTAACGGTCGATGATTCGAAAGTATTCTTAATGAAAAGGAGAAATTGCTATGGCTGATATGCAACGCACGCTTGTCACCCGTGAAGGGCTTGAAAAAATGCAAAGAGAATTGGACGAGCTTCGCTCTAAAAAGCGTGGCGAAGTGGCACAGCGTTTAAAAGAAGCCATTTCAATGGGAGATCTTTCGGAAAACTCCGAATACGATGATGCAAAGAATGAACAGTCTTTCGTTGAAGGTAGAATTTTGGAACTTGAAACGAAGATCAGAACTGCAGTACTTATTTCTCAAAAGAAAAAAGGCGGCAGAGTGGATTTGGCATCAACTGTCACCATACAGGATATGAGTGACGGTTCCGAAGAGACCGTGACCATTGTAGGAAGCACGGAATCAGATCCGTTTGAAGGTAAGATTTCAAACGAATCTCCGGCAGGACGTGCACTTATGGGCTCAAAGTTGGGAGATATCGTGGAAGTTGATGCTCCTACAGGTATTATTAAGTATAAAATAACAGGTATCGACGGTGCGAAAGTCAAATGAGCCTTACGGCTCAGATTAAATTAAACTCGGATATGAAAAAACACGTTCAACAGAACGTTAGTCACTTAATTAGTTATGTATTGTAAATAAAGGAGTTTTTATTATGTCAAATAACAGAGTTAACGATACCAATGAACAAAGAGAAATTCGAATTGCAAAGTTAGATCAGATTCGTGCATTAGGATATGAACCCTTCGGTCAGAAGTTTGCATTTACGCATCGTGCTGCAGACGTTTTGGAAAATGCTCAGGCATTGGAAGAATCCGGTGAACATGTAAGACTTGCCGGACGTTTGATGCTTATTCGTGACCACGGTAAGACTGCATTTGCAGTACTTCGTGATGACAGAAGCGACATTCAGCTTTACTTCCGTAAGGATGAACTTACAGAAAATGAATGGGCATTGTACAAGCTCTTGGATATGGGAGATATTATCGGAGTTGAAGGTACGGTATTCAAGACACATACCGGAGAAACTACGATTCGTGTTTCCACATACACAATTTTAACTAAGACATTACGTCCGATGCCTGAAAAGTGGCATGGACTTACAGATAAGGAACAGCGTTATCGTATGAGATACGTAGACTTGATTTGCAATCCGCAAGTTAAGGATACATTTATCAAGAGAACGAAGATGCTCAACGCTATTCGTAAGTGGTACACCGATCACGGATTCTTGGAAGTTGAAACACCGGTATTGCAGCCGTTGTACGGCGGTGCAAATGCTCGTCCGTTCGTTACACATTTGAACGCTATGGACATGACAATGTACTTACGTATTGCACCGGAACTTTACTTGAAGAGATTGGTTGTCGGCGGTATCGACAGAGTGTTTGAAATTACACGTAACTTCCGTAATGAAGGTATGGATGCAAAGCACAATCCTGAATTTACAGCTATGGAATCATACCAGGCATACGGTGATATCGAAGATGCAATTCATCAGACGGAAGAAATTGTTGCGGAATGTGCAAGAATTTGCTACGGTTCTACAAAGTTTGTATACGAAGGTGTTGAATTGGATGTAACTCCTCCGTGGCCGCGTCTTACAATGTCGGAAGCTGTAAAGAAGTACACAGGCGAAGATTTCGACGCTGCAAAGACATTGGAAGAAGCACGTGCAATTGCAGATCGTTTGAATGTAGAATATGGTGAATACGAAGGTCCGGGTAAGATTTTGGCAGATGTATTCGATGAATACGTTGAAGACAAGCTCGTACAGCCGATTCATATTACACGTCATCCGATTGAAGTTTCACCGTTGTCCAAGCTCAGTGCGGACGACCACAGATTCACAGACAGATTTGAATCTTACATCTTTACACGTGAACTTGCAAACGGATTCTCGGAAATTAACGACCCGATTGATCAGCGTAAGCGTTTCGAAATTCAGCTTGCAGACCGTGACGATGACGAAGCACATCCGATGGATGAAGACTTTATCAGATCTTTGGAATACGGTATGCCTCCGACAGGCGGATTGGGTATCGGATTGGATCGTCTCTTTATGCTTATGACAGGATCACATAGCATTCGTGATGTAATATTCTTCCCGACAATGAAGCCGGAAGGTTACGGTGAAGACGAAGAAACTGAAGAATAACCAATATAAGAGCAATCGTAATAATAAACGATTGCTCTTTTTTTATGCAAAATTTTTGTGTATTGTGTTTTGTACGTAATGTGTTTTATGTAATAAAAGTTTTGAAATATAAAAAATTTTCTGCTTGTACAAGAATTTATGAATTTTATTTATAATTGCTTAATATATACGAGAGTGATTTATACTATATGCGAATTTATTGAAACAAGCTTGTATAAAATTTATAAATAAAGAATATTGTATGAAGTGATATAGAGAATAATTATAACTTCGAAGTTATGTAAACACGGAATTTTTATAATTTCAATTCAATCTTAAAATGTAAAAGTCAGTAAAATAGGGGCTTTAAAGGAGATATATTATATCTAAGATATTTTCAATGTATTGAGTGTTATTGTGATAAATAATTCATAATTAATTTCTATCAATTATATTTATACATTATTTTTGTTGTCTTTAGTGTACTAATAATAGAAAATGATTAAAAAATAACATTTAAAAGTATTAGTCAAAGAAGGCTATTTTATGATATCTTAATTACAGATGAGGTTTTCAGAAAACTCTTAAGAAAGTCTTATCTGTTTTATGCGCATAAAATATGGTGTTTTATTTCAAGGAGGAGTACGATGAAAAAATTGAAATTGTCCTATTCGGATAAAGCTCGCGAACTGTTTGAAATTAGAACAGCACGTGAAATCGTTGATTTAGCTAAAACCGACTTCTTGGACATTGCAACAATTGTCATCACAGCTGATGATGAAGCTTTGTTGAAACCGGCAGTTGCAGAATTTAAGATTCCGGTATTCTTGATTGCAGAAGCAGGAAAACCAATTTCTGATGAATTATTGTCAAAAGTTTTCCGCGTAATTGACTTGGATAAATCCGGAGTTCAGTTCTACAACGACCAGATTGAAAATGCGGCTACAACATATGAAAACAAACTCTTGCCGCCATTCTTCAAAGCATTGGTAGACTTCGTTGAAGCAGGTTTCGGTAACTATGCTACACCGGGTCACCACGGTGGACAATATTTCTGTAAGCATCCGTCAGGAAAAGCTTTCGTTGATTTCTTTGGGGAAAACCTTTTCAGAGCAGACTTAAGCTCCTCTGACGTTCAGATGGGTGACCTCTTGATTCACGAAGGTGCTCCATGTGATGCTGAACAGTATGCAGCCAGCGTATTTAAAGCTGACAAGACTTACTTCGTATTAAATGGTACTTCAGGCTCCAACAAGGTTGTATTGAATGCAGCTCTCGCTCCAGGCGATATCATTCTTTACGACAGAAACAACCACAAATCAATTTCTCAGGGTGCTTTGGTACAGGCAGGCGCTATTCCGGTATTCTTGGAAGACGCTCGTAACCCGTACGGCTCCATCGGTGGTATCAAGAGTCACTGCTTCGAAGAAGACTACATCCGTAAGCTCATTGCCGAAAAAGACCCGGTAAAAGCTAAGGAAGAACGTCCGATTCGTATCGCAGTTATTCAGCTCGGAACATATGACGGATGTATCTACAACGCTCGTCAGGTAGTAGATCGTATCGGTCACCTCTGTGACTACATCCTCTTCGACTCTGCTTGGGTAGGATATGAACAGTTCATTCCGATGATGAAAGACTGCAGCCCGATGCTCTTGGAACTCGGACCGAATGACCCTGGTATTTTCGTAACTCAGTCCGTTCACAAACAGTTGGCAGGTATTTCAATGGCATCTCAGATCCACAAGAAAGACCGTCACATTAAGGGACAGGACCGTTACATTCCGCACAAACGTGTAAACAACGCATTTATGCTTCACGCATCCACATCACCGTGCTATCCAATCTTCGCATCCTTGGACGTAAACGCTAAGATGCACGAAGGCAAAGCCGGAATTCGTATGTGGGTAGACACAGTTAAGAACGCAATTGAAGCTCGTAAGGCTGTATTGCGTAACTGCAAGTACGTTCGTCCGTTACTCCCGAAAGAAGTATATGGAAAGAAATGGGAAGACGGCGACACCGAAAAGATGGCAAACGACTTGGAATACTGGAAACTTACACCGGGTGCTAAATGGCACGGATTCAAAGGCTATGGCAAAGATCAGTATTTCGTAGACCCGATGAAACTCCAGTTCTTGACAGCAGGTATCAACATCGAAACAGGCGAATATGAAGAAAACGGTGTACCGGCTAACGTTATAGCCAACTACCTCCGTGAAAACGGAATTATTCCGGAAAAGACGGACTTGAACGCAGTTCTCTTCGTTCTTACACCGGCTGAAACCAAGTCCAAGATGGATGACTTGATTGCTAAGCTCGTTCGTTTCGAACAGTTATACGAAGCAGATGCTCCGATGGAAGAATTACTTCCGAACATCTATGCAGCAAACAAGGATGTTTACAAAGGATTCACAATTAAGATGCTCTGCCAGAAGATGCACAACTTCTACAAAGACAGAAAAGTTAACGTTCTTCAGGAACGTCTCTTCCACGCAGACTACTTACCTGAATGGGCAATGACAGCTCAGCAGGCAAACTTCGAATTCGTAGCAAACCACGGCGAATTGATTCCGTTGGATCAGGCTCAAGGCAGAATCGCATTGGAAGGTGCGCTCCCGTACCCGCCAGGAATTCTGACAATTCACCCAGGTGAAAGATGGTCTGAAACATGTGTTAACTACTTCCTCGCATTGCAAGAAGGTATTAACTTGTTACCGGGCTTCACACCTGAAATTCAGGGTGTATACCTCGAAACTGAACCGGACGGAAGCAAGAGAGCTTACGGCTACGTTTTGAAGAAAGAATATGACCCGAAATTCCAGAAATAATCTGAATTTTAAGTGTTAAAATATCTGATGATCCGGCCGAAAGGCCGGATCGGAAGATATATACAAGGAGATTTTATATCATGGCAGAAGCTAAAAAGATGAACGTTGTACAGTTAACGATTATCACTGCTGTTAATATGATGGGTTCAGGTATTATCATGCTCCCGTCCAAGTTGGCACAGGTAGGTGGATTGTCAATTGTATCTTGGTTGGTTACAGCAGTAGGTTCTACATTATTGGCTTACGCATTCTCAAAATGCGGTATGTACAGTAAAAAAGCCGGCGGTATGGGTGGATATGCTGAATATTCATTCGGAAAATCCGGTAACTTTATGTGTGGTTTCACATATGGTATTTCATTAGTTATTGCAAACATTGCTATCGCTATATCCGCGGTTGGTTACGGCTCTACATTCTTAGGTATTTCATTAGACCCGATTAGCACATGTATAGCAACAATTGCAGTACTTTGGATTACAACACTTGCAAACTTCGGTGGTGCAAGCATTACAGGTCGTATCGGCTCAGTAACAATTTGGGGCGTTATCGGACCGATTTTCGCTATATCTATCTGTGGATGGTTCTTCTTCTCCGGAGACCAGTACGCAGCTAACTGGAACTACAACAACTTGCCGCTCGGAGAAGCAGCAGTTAACGCTATTACAATGACACTCTGGTCCTTCTTGGGATTGGAATCTGCATGTGCAAACGCAGACGCAGTAGAAAATCCGGAAAAGGCAGTTCCGATGGCAGTTCTTATCGGTACAATGGGTTGTGCAGTTGTATACATCGTTTCAACAAACGTTATGTTCGGTATGCTTCCGGCAACAGAACTCGTTAAGAGTAACGCTCCCTTCGGATTGGCATTTGCTACAATGTGGGGCGGAGTTGCAGGTAAGACAGTAATGGGATTGATGACATTAGCATGTATCGGTTCCTTACTCGGATGGCAGTTCACAGTTGCAAACGTTTTCAAGGGATCTGCAGATGTAGGATACTTCCCGAAAGTATTTACAGAAGTTACTTCCGCAGGTGCACCGATTAAGGGTATGATTATCCTCGGTATCGTTCAGACACTCTTGGCTTTGATGACAATCAGCCCGAGCTTGAATGAACAGTTCGAACAGTTGACAAACTTGGCGGTTATTACAAACTTGGTTCCGTACATCATGTCCATGGCGGCAGTATACGTAATCATGAAGACAGCCGGCAAGAGTGGAACAAGCGAAATGAGCAAGTCCATGGTTGCAGCAGTTCTCGGTGTAATCTACAGCTTGTACGCTTGCTACGCATCCGGATTCGAAGCTATGACATACGGTGCATTGGTTACCTTCTTAGGCTGGCCATTCTACGGATTCATTGCAGACAGATTCGAAATGAAAAAAGACTAACAGTCTATGCAAGAAAATTAAAGACCATCAGAAATGATGGTCTTTTTTTATTTATATGAATATTTCTTATTATTGTAATTATTGAGATTTTCTTTGTAAATGCAGGAGTAAATCAATTAACGAGTATGATTAATTCAAGCATTTATAAATAATGAGAATTTTTTATAAGGATTCGTTTTGATTTTAATATTTCAAAATTTATTTTGTAATTGATATGGTATATTATTTATTTGTTTTCAGTAAATAGGAGAATATAGTTGCATAATTCCGATGTTGTTTTTATTTTTTATGTTTATATAAGGTTATTTTAAGTGAATTGCATTTTGGCAATTTATAGGGTGTTTAGTTAATTATTTATTTTGTCGGATGGTGAAACTAAAACGGTTGTGATTTTATTTATAAATAAAAATTGAGTAAGAAAATATATTCTTACTCTTTATATATCGGTTAATCATTTTTATTACTTATTATAAGGTTGCCGTGTGCATATTTAGTGAAGTTGTTGCAAATATAATTTTTCAGGAGCAATGCCGAATCGGACATATTGTCGGAGTTTTTCCATTTCAGCATTATATCTCTTGTGCAAACGGGATCGGAAATCGGAATGAGAGTTATTTCGGAGTTACAGAATCGACTCCATGTAATTTTAGGGATGAGTGCGATTCCAAGTCCTACACGTATAAATTCACTGATTGTTTCCGGACTGTCGCTTTCGATTGCAATTTGGGGGTTAAATCCTACTTTTTTGCAATAGTAATTTACAATTTCTCTTAAAGCTTGATTCGGATAGGAACAAATAAATTTATGCTCTTTGAAATCTTTTAATTTTGTTTCTTTCATTGTTGCAAGAGAACTGCTGCTTGGTACTGCTAGTAATAACGGTTCGGTAAACAGTGAAATTGTATTTTTTTCTTTCTTGGGATTTATTGCAGAATAAATTTCAAGATCTACTATATCCTTACTATGGTCGCTGATTGAAGTTTCCGAAACGGAATAAATTTTTATGTTAATTTCAGGATATTGTATTTTAAATTGTGATAAAAATTCAGGCAAAAGTTTGGAGGCGGAACGTATTGAAAGTGATACGGTTTTTTGTGAATGTTTTTCAATCATCGTTATTTCTTTTTGAAAAACTGAAATTTCATTAAGTATCGTATTTGCGTGTGACAAAAATTTTTCTCCGTAAGGTGTAAGCAGCATTTCATAACCGTTATACATTAAAAGCGGAACTTTTAGTTCTTTTTCCAAATTTTTTATAGTTCTGCTCAGTGAAGACTGCGCAATATTCAATTCTTTTGCAGCTTTAGTAATATTTTTATGCTTAACTATTTTTTTAAAATAAATAAGTGTGGTAAAATTTAATTTCATGAAAGCCCTCTCTTTAACTCTGAAGTTTCTTATATAAGTTTACCACATATTACAATATAAAAACTATAATATATGTTTAGTTACTATGTGATAAAATATTATTATCGATATAAAAAAGGGGTACTATATGAAATATACGGCTATTGATTTTGAAACTGCATTTTGGGGGAAAGGGAATGCGTGTTCGTTGGGTATTGTAATAAGTGACGGAAGTAAATTGACAGATGAATGGTACGATCTTATACGTCCTGTACACTTAAATTTTGATGAAGAATGTATACGTGTGAACGGAATCCATCCTGAAGATGTAAAGGATAAACCGGAATTTCCTTATTTTTGGGATAAAATTTCCGGTCTTTTAAACGGCACGGTTGCTTTTGCACATAACGCGCCTTTTGATTTCGGTGTGCTTGCAAATACTATAGATCGATACGAGTTGCCGGATATAAATTTTTGTTGGGGCGATACTGTGGAAATTTCACGTATTTTGTGGAAAAAATTGCCTAATCATAAATTAAATACCGTTGCCGAGTTTTTAAATTTTGAATTCAATCATCATCAGGCTTTGGATGATGCACGTGCGTGTGAATGGATTGTACGTCATGCCTTACTTGAAACCAATTCTTCAGATCCTTGTGAAATGATGGAGAAGATAGGTTTGAAATTGAAACCTTTTGAAATAAAGCGTACGAGAAAGCAAACTTCATTATTTTGAATATCAGGGTTATAAAAAATAATTATATGTGTTTTTTGCGACTTTTCTAAAAAGTCGCTTTTGTATTTATATGCAGATGTTTATATAATCACGCATTGAAATATAATTTAATAATAATTTGATTAAAGGAAATATAAACATTTTAATTATTTCAGTTGGGTGCTTATTTTATAAAAAACAAATATTTTAAACGATTTTATTGCGATTTGATTTCAATGTATTAATACGTAAAATGTTATAGTTTTATTTAATTGATAATAAAAAAGTAGAATTAGATAGATAAAAGATCATTGGTTTTATTATTGATTTTTTTTAGTTTTAAATTTGGAAATTCAGTTTTCAACTGATTAAAAATTTCGGTATAGTGATATTGTAGGAGCTTATTTTATGGCGATAGAAAGCATTAATTTTTGAGTAAAAAATATAAAAAATTAGAACAATTCCGACTTTTTGCAAGATTATTCATCAAATAAAAATGTTATCGCTTTTTAAAAATAACCATTTTGTTATGCTAAAGATATGATAACTAAATAGAATACATATTCAGTATTAGTAATAGTAATAAATATTGATTATCATGATTATGGATAAAGCAATAATTATTTGCTTTAGACGTAGTGGAACGGTAGCGCGCGCAAATTACTGTAAACTAAATCTATAGTTATTCGGGAGGTCATTGATTTGAAGCAGTTTAAGATTGCATATTCAGAAAAAGCTTTAGA
>NZ_CAMUNF010000005.1:0-82090 GCF_947090205.1 Dialister micraerophilus | reverse complement strand
CACTGGGCATATCAGGCTGTAGCGGACTTGTCCGCACAAGGTGTAGTGGAAGGATACCCGAACGGCACATTCGGTGGAGAAAAGCACATTACACGCTTTGAAGTTGCACAAATCGTTGCAAGACTTCTCGCACAGGAAAGCCAGCTCAACGCTTCGCAGAAAGCGACAGTTGAAAAATTGGCAGCGGAATACGCTGACGAACTTTCCAACCTCGGCGTTCGTGTAAGCAACCTCGAAAACAAAGTAGGAAACATCACATGGACAGGTGACTCTCGTGTGAAATACGAACGTGAGATGAAATTGGATCCGCAAGAAGATTCACACTATGAAATTACAGGACGTATTCGTTTGAACGTAACGGCACAGACAAGTCCGGAAATGGCAGTGAAAGCACGTCTCGTAAATACATTCAGCTTTGACGGAAAGAATTTGGATCGTGAGCCGTACGGTGACAACGGCATTATTAAGGTAGATCGCCTCCATGTCGAATACTCACCGATGAAAAATACCATGATTGATTTGGGACATACAGATGCGGTCATCGGATCGGGAGCATGGTACGGAAAGGGTATCAACGGTATCGTTGCAACCTATGATAACAACATCATCGGCTTGCAAGCGGGATACGGACGTCTGACCGATTATGGGAATTTGGAACAGAAATACTTCTTCCCTCATAAAGATTCCGCAAAAGGTGATGTGGAAGTAACCGCCCCGTTCAATATCGATACAAAGAAAGAAATGTGGTTCGTACAGGGACACACGATGCTCGGTAAGTACGTGACACTCGGCGCTTTCTTCACACACTTCAATAAAAAAGAAAATACAAAACCGGCAGAAGAATTTGTCGGAGTCAACGGTAAAGTACAACTTGGCGATGCATTGAGCCTTGATGGTGAATATGTCGGAAACCGTCACCTTGTAGCCGATGCAGACCATAAAGCACGTTTTTGGAATGCTGGACTTAATTATCGTCTCGGTATGGCAAAATTAGGACTTCACTACTATGACGTGGAATCAGGTTCCTACATCGGCGGATCGAACTTGGCACTTTCATACGGTATGGACGGTACATCAGGCAGACGTTTCTGGTCGGCATCTCTTGTAATGCCGGTTGCAGATGATGTGACACTTGAAGCAAACTATAACTTCAGATCCAAGGCACAGTCACGTATTCATGCCGACGGAGCTCAACCGACAGTATCTTCGTTGCATAACTTCTGGAATGTATCTTTGAACTATACATTCTAATCAAAACGAATGAAAGAACTCATCGAAAGGTGAGTTCTTTCTTTTTATGATGATGAAATAAAACTTACACGGCGAAATCATTCAAAAAACAAATAAATATAAAATGGGAAATGAAGATTATAATGAGTTATAAAAAAATTTTTGAACGTATAAACAATAAAAATCAAATAAATTTTGAAATATTTGCAGAACTGTGCTAAAATGTATGTGTCACAAAGGCTCCGGTGACAACGAGGAAACACGGAAACTCGCAAATTTAGGAGCGAATTTGAAAGGAGATAATCTCATGAAAAAGATTCTCGCATTGGCAGCAGTAGCTGCACTCACAGCAGGCGTAAGCGCATACGCAGCAAACCCGTTCAGTGATGTAAGCACAGATCACTGGGCATATCAGGCAGTAGCAGACTTGTCCGCACAGGGCGTAGTAGAAGGCTACCCGAACGGCACATTCCAGGGTGAAAAACACATTACCCGTTACGAAGTTGCACAGATCGTTGCAAGACTTCTCGCACAGGAAAGCCAGCTCAACGCTCAGCAGAAAGCAACAGTTGAAAAACTCGCAGCAGAATACGCTGACGAACTTTCCAACCTCGGCGTTCGTGTAAGCAACCTCGAAAACAAAGTAGGAAACGTTACATGGACAGGAGATGCTCGTGTACAGTTCCAGCGTCACGTAAAAATGGATAAGAATGACGCTAGAGGCGTTGCTGCAGATGTTGCTAAGAAAGATGAATACACAGGTCGTGTACGTTTGAACCTCAAAGCTCAGGCTAATCCGCAGATTACTGTAAAGTCTCAGTTGGAAGCAGATACAGATTTCCAGAGTAATGCTGAATTCGGTACAGTATCTGTAAATAAACTTCACGCTGAATACGCTCCGGTAGCAGGCTTGACAATTGATGCAGGCCGTACAGATGCAACACTCGGAAACGGTGCATTCTATGACAGCGACTTCAACGGTGTAGTAGCTTCCTACGACATGGGCAAATTTGACGTACAGGCAGGTTATGGTTTGTTTGCTGATTTCTCCAAGAAATTTAATCAGGACTACAAAGTAGCTGCTAAGGCTGATAAGGCTGATGATGTAGCTGGAACAAAGCATAACTTTACTAAAGACAGCAAAGCTCTCTTTGTACAGGGACATGCTAAGGTAATGGACAAGGTTACCCTCGGTGCATTCTACACCCAGTTTGAAAAAGCTGATGCTCAGAAAGACGCTTCTGAATTTGCAGGTGTAAATGCAAACGTTCAGTTGACAGACGCATTGAGCCTCGACGGTGAATACGTAAGAAACTTGGCTAAGCAGGCTGACACAGCAGACCACAAGCCGCATTTGTGGGCAGCAGGTGCAACCTATGACTTCGGAATGGCACAGCTCGGCGTTCACTACTACGATGTAGAAAGAGGTGCATACTTCGGTGGCACAACAGCTGCATTCAGTGACATTTTCGAAAACGTTGACGGTGCTCGTTTCTGGGTAGCAAGCGGTGAAGTAGCACTCGCTAAGGACTTGAGCTTGAAAGCTAACTACAGCTTCAATGCAAAGACTCAGAAGTTGGGAGCAGCTGGTCAGGACGCTAAGGACAAAGATCTCCAGAACGTTTGGAACGTATCCTTGAACTACGCATTCTAATAAATACAAACGAAAAGAACTCATCGAAAGATGGGTTCTTTTTTTATGTGTAAAGATGAGATTTCCGATATTTGTTTTATTCATGATAAATACATAAATAAAAATATAACGATTAAATAAATAAAATTTATTTTTGAAAAGTAAAATAATTTCTTCAAGTTAAAAATATAAATCGAGATTTATGTTTGTAAAACATTCGCAATAAAATTGAGAATGAAAAATATGTATGCTAATATTTGAAAAGTCGGAGTGAGTATCCCTTGCTTTCCGATGTAAAGAGGAAACACGGTGACTCTTTGTACATTTCAAAAGGGAGTTTTTTTAAGGAGATAAAAATGAAAAAGATTTTCGCATTGGCAGCAGTAGCTGCACTCACTGCAGGTGTAAGCGCATATGCCGCAAACCCGTTCAGTGACGTAGGTATGGATCACTGGGCATATCAGGCGGTAGCGGACTTGTCCGCACAGGGCGTAGTAGAAGGCTACCCGAACGGTACATTCGGCGGAGAAAAGCACATTACACGCTTTGAAGTTGCACAGATCGTTGCAAGACTTCTCGCACAGGAAAGTCAGCTCAACGCTCAGCAGAAAGCAACAGTTGAAAAACTCGCAGCAGAATACGCTGACGAACTTTCCAACCTCGGCGTTCGTGTAAGCAACCTCGAAAACAAAGTAGGAAACGTTACATGGACAGGCGATGCTCGTGTAAAATACGAACACAGAGATGCGTTCAAAGCAATGAGCAACGGTAGACCTAGAGAATTTGAAAAAGTATCAGACAGCTATACTGCACGTATGCGTCTTAATTTGAAGGCACAGTCAAATCCGCAAGTAGCGGTAAAGGCACAGGTTGAAAGTTCTTTCGATTTAGACAACTCAAAAGCTGCTACTTTCGAAGTAAAGAGACTTCATGGTGAATACACACCGGTGAAAGGATTCACAATTGATGCCGGTCGTACGGACGTAACACTCGGTACGGGTGCATGGTATGACGGTGCATTTGACGGTGTGGTTGTAAGCCACGACCTCGGCAAGTACAATGTACAGGCAGGATACGGTCGTTACAGAGATTTGGATTTTGCAAGCAAGTTCGCTTATCAGAAGAAAGATAAATCTAAAGGTAAGGTAGGTTTTAATTTGACTTCCAGAGACGATCAGCAGGCATGGTTTGCTCAGGCGGGTGTTCGTGTAAATGATAAGGTACAACTCGGTTCATTCTTCACTCATTTCGCTAAAATCGATAAGACAAGACCGGCGGAAGAATTTGTCGGATTCAACGGTAAGGTGCAGTTGAACAAGGCATTGAGCTTCGAAGGTGATTATGTACGCAGCATTTCCAAGCCGGCAGATGCCGATCACGATGCACGTTTCTGGGATGTAGGTGCTACTTACGACATGGGCATGGCACAGCTCGGTCTCCACTACTACGATGTGGAAGGCGGTTCCTACCTCGGCGGTTCCAATGCGGCAATTAACGACAAGATTGGCGGATACAAAAATCATAGTCATGGAGCACAGTCCTGGGTGGCAAGCGCAAAGGTTGCAGTAGCAAAAGACGTGACCTTGAATGCAAACTACAAGTTCAACAGCAAGACACAGAGCTTCAAGAACGAAAATCGTACCAAGTACAATAACATTTGGAATGTTTCCTTGAACTATGTATTCTAATAAATGCAAACGAAAAGAACTCATCAAAAGGTGAGTTCTTTTTGCTTTTCCGTTTTATTCGTAATGAGTCCAAAGGCTTAATATTTTTATGATTTTTTCTTTTTTCAAGACTTGGTATACAAGACGATGTTTTATATTTATTCGTCTTGAATATGCTCCGTACAAAGTGCCTTGCAGTTTTTCATATGAAGGTGGAGATTGATAGGGATATGTTTTTATTAAGTCTATTAAAGCTTTTGCTTTTTTGTCTAATTTTGCATTCTTTAATTTTTGCATAAAAAATCGAGTACATTACCAATTTACCTCATTTTCAGGTATACAATCGTGAATAGGAGTTTTCATACCTTCAATAACTTCTTTTTTTAATTTCGCATTTGAAGAAAGATACAAAGTTTCCATAAGTCCGAGATAATCTTCTTCACTTAATATTACTGCATTTCCGGTTTTTGTAGTTATGCTTAAAGGTTCATTGTATTGTATTGTTCGATTTAAATATTCAAATATATTTTTTCTGAAATCGGTTATATTTATTGTTGACATTATAACTACCTCTCTGTGTACAATATAATGTACTCAAGTACAAAATTCAATATCTGATTATTTTTATGATTTTTTTAACCGGATAGTGAAATTTTACAATGCGGATATTTTTACCTAAGCAAAAAGGCATCTTTACGATGCCTCTTTTGTTGCTTAGTTTACCAAGCAGGGATATTGTTTTTCTACTTCCTGCGGAAATCTTTTTTCGATTTTGTCGAGTATGATTTCGATTATTGAATATATTACCATTTCAAGTAATGCCCTGATTTTGTTTTTTTCCATTATGCCTCCTTGAGTTCAGATACATCTACTCTTTGTATACTCATGAGCGCTCTTTTCTGAAGTGCTGCGAGTGAGTTTCCGGCGTTTTTCAAAGCTTCGTCCGATGCGTTTTTCACAATTCGGTCGAGCTTGATTTTCTTCACGCCCTTTTTACCGTTTTTCATTGCATCTCCTTCGAGAACTACAACTACGGTACTCTTCAGTGTTTCTTTTGCTATAGACATTTTTTTCTCCTTTCTTTAATTTATGAAATCTTGAATTATTCCAATTCTTCGATTTCGGTTGTTACTTTCTGTGCTTTTTCAAAGCCGGTTACTTTGTTGCCGAGGCTGTTTGTAAGCACGGGAACGATTTTTTCACAAGCGGATGCCACTGTCGCTTTTGTGAGGTTTTCCTTCGGTTCACGTATGATAAGCTTGGTTGTTTTTCCGCCTTCAACGTTGAACGTGATTTCCAACTTTTCCATGTTGCCCTCCTTTCCGGTCTCGTGACCTTCATTACTTACATGCAAATGATTTCAATTTTTATAACCTGCTTTGATAAAAATTTTTTGTATGCGTTTTTGCATTTTGTGTGCCGCAACTTGAGAAATGCCCATTTTGCTTGCGATTTCTCTCATGGGTGCGTCCGGATTTTCTCTTCTGTGTTTGAGAAATATTTGTTGTTTTTCGGTAAGCTCAAGTTTTTTTATTATTTTTTCCGTTTCTTCGTTTTCAAGATTTTCATATCTGTCGTAGGTGCTTTTTTCGACATCTTCCAAATTTGCCGACTCTCTTTGTATATTTTTCATATGTCTTCGAAGTATCGTCCAGCGATCGGCATATAACATGACTTTTATGTATCCGGCGAAAGAACTGTTTTTCGTTTCGTCATAATTTTTTGTATGCTCGATGAATTTCACCCACAAATCCTGTGCCAAGTCTTGTGAAAAATTTTTCTCGAAGTTTTTCCTCGTCAAAGAGTAAATCAAAGGTGCATATTTCCGTACCAATATTTCAAGTGCGTTTTTGTTTTCGTTTTGTACTTCTTTTGCAAGTTCTTCATCACTTCTTTCCGGTATTTGTCTTTCTTTATTCATACTTTTCCTTTCTTGATTTTTTAATATTGCACGTGCTAGAATTAGAACAAACGTTCTATAATTATTTTGATTATACATTATGTATTTCTTTTTTCGGTTACTTTTTGAAAGGAGCAATTATGAATTTTGATGAAATTTCTTTTCCGGATTTTTATCGTGGAATTTACTATGTATTGGGATCCGATGTTTCGATGACGGAATTTTTTCGTGAGTTTTTGGATATGATTACAAAAATTTCTCCCGATTGGAGGTACGAGCCGGAGCTTTCAATGAGTATTTCGAATTCCGTTTGCAAGAAGTGTGTATTTTACGGTCTTTCGAGAAAAATGTCACGAATGATTTTAAAAAAGTTCGACCCTTCACCTTTGGAGTATCATTTGAGTTTACTTGATGATGAAGTTATTCAGGCGCTTTCATTTTTCATAGGTTTAGACAGATACGATTTACCCGCTCGTCCTTCAAGTTTTTCTCTCGTTCTCAAATATTTACTTTGCAAACGTGCAGCGTATTGATCGGGCAAAATTATTTCTTGATGTAATAAATCGGAGTAAGACCATTTCTTACTCTTTTTTGAAAAAGTCAAAATGAAATTGTAAAATTATATCAGTAATGCATTTGTAATATAGGAGGTGATCTTATGGCGACAATAAGCTTGCGTATACCGGATGAAGATTTGCAAGTTTTAAAAGCGTATGCAAAATCTCACAACAAAACATTGTCCGAAATAATAAGAAGTACAATGATTGAAAAAATTGAAGATGAATATGATTTAAAAGTTATTGAAGAGTACGAAAAAGAAAAGAAAGCCGGAACTCTTAAAACGTATCCAATTGAAAAATTATGGTCGGAGTTCGGATTATGAAGTTTGAAGTTTTGTATACAAAGAAGGCGAAAAAATCTATCGGCAAATTGGATGCATCTATCAAAATTTTGATTAAAGGTTGGATAGATAAAAATTTGGTAAACACCGAAAATCCGAGATTATACGGAAAAGCATTGACCGGAAATTTACGCAATTATTGGCGATATAGGGTAGGAAATTATCGTATTATTGCCGAAATAAAAGATAATGAGTTGATTGTACTTGCTGTCGATGAAAATCGTGGAATAAAAATTTACAATTGAAAACTCTCCGCTTGACGATAAAGTCGTTGCAGAGAGTTTTTTGTTTTTATATTGAAGTATTTAATTGATTTGAGCGGTTTTCGTCTGTTTACTCATCCAATATGTTCATGAATTTTTCTATTGTAAGTCCGTTCATCGTGCCTTCGTTGAATGAATTTTTTTGAATCATGCTTCTGACTACACGTCCGGCATGTCTTGCGGAGTTTTCCACGCTTTCGCCTTTCATTATGTGGCCTATCGTGACAGATGAAAAAATATCTCCCGTGCCGGTAGCTTTTACGGGTATTTCATCGTAGGGGATGAAAAAGTATTCGTTTTTCTTTGCGTCAAATCCGGCGATACATTTTTCGTTTTCGGTAAAAGTGCTTGTTATGATAACGTTTTTTGCACCGGATGTAAGCAGCTTGTCTATTATTTTCATGATTTCAAGTTTCGATATGCTTTCCATATTTATTTTCGTGTCCGTCAAAAAGCATGCTTCGGTATAGTTGGGTATTGTAATATCCGAAATTGAAACGATTTCTTTCATGTATGCGACGTTTTCGTCCGTAACTCCGTTGTAAAGTTCGCCCCAATCCGCCATTATCGGGTCGTTGAATATGAGTTTGTTTTCAAGGGACATTTTTTTGCAAAGGTCGGAAATTATATCCATTTGTTTTTCATTTAAAAGAAATCCGGTGAATATCGCATCGAATGAAAATCCGTTGCGTTTCCATATTTCCAAAGTCTTTTGCATGTACGTGGTGGTGTCGAGTATTTCAAATATTCCATGATCCAAAGTGTTTGAAATTATGGCGGTCGGCAAATTCTGTGCACGTACTCCCATGTATGAAAGTATCGGTATCATGGCGGACAGTGCCACTTTGCCGTAGCCTACTATGTCGCCTATGAGAAGTATCTGTTTTTCTTTCATGTCGTTACCCTTTCGGTATAAAATGTTGCGTGATTGGTTATATTGAATATATATATTTCTACAACAACAATATACCACATTGGACGGTCGGATTCTATAAATTATTTTGTATTTTTCAAGATTTTTTGTAAAAAATAAAGGTTTTTTTCGTATAGTCAAGTATGCGTCGGTTTGAATTGAATTTGAATTTTGGAGAATTGAATATTTTTATGAAATAAAAAAACGCGAGAATTTTCGCGTTTTTCGTTTGTTGAATATTATATTTTCGGAAATATTTCATCGGTCAGTCCGTAATAGTTCCTTTTCCCGAGTAGGGAATTTTTTCTATGGATATTGCTTCTATATGGTAGAAGGGAACCGTTGTTTTTTCGCTCATTTGTACATCGGCTTCACGAAGTATGCCCGTTACTCTTATCCAAGAGTCGAGCGGTTTCAAGTCTTTCAACGTTTCGTCCGTTGTAAATTCGAAGTCGACGTATCCGCCGGTACAGTATGGGCATGTCGGTCCGTTTCTTCCTATGAAGTAGTGTCCGTTTATGGTAAGGAAGTAGCCTTCTATTACTACCGTCTTGTTTTCATAGTCTTTGAAGTTCATGTACCAGTCATTAATTTGTGTCATGTAGTGCGTATCTCCGACAGTTATATCTATATTGTTTTTGTCGAAGTTTTGTCTGTCGGCTGCAATGTCATATTTTACATTGAATTTCGGAAATCCTTGCTGATTTTCGATGTCTTCTTTTTTGAGAGGTACTATCGGTTTGTCCGGAAGTGTTTGCTCCTGTGGAGGTACTTTCGGCGGCGGAGGTGTATCCGGTGATGCCGAGTTGTCCGATCCGCATCCTGCCATACAAAGAATAAGTGAACTTAAACACAAAGCAATGATTTTTTTATTCATTATACACGTTCCTTCGCTTTTCTTATTCCCATTACGATGAAAAGCAAAATTATATTCAATACGACTATGCATGCACCTGTAGGTATGGAATGCAGGTATGAAAGTGTTATTCCGGCAACAAAGCATACCAATGCAAATATTGCCGAGCAGATTACAGTAGTTTTAAATCGGCTGCAAATCTGCATTGCGGTAAGTGAGGGAAATACGATGAGGCTTGAGATGAGCAATGCTCCCATCATACGCATTCCCAGTACAATTGTTATCGCTGTAAGCAGTGCAATAATCATATTGTAGAGATAGGTATTTGTGCCGGTAGCTTTTGCAAATGATTCGTCAAACGTTACGGCAAAAATACGGTTGTAAAATAATACATACAGTATGAGTACGCATACGCTGAGTATTACGGAAAGGTATACGTCATACTTGCTCATTGCCAGTATACTTCCGAACATGTAGTTGCATACGTCCGTATTCATACCGGTTGTGAGTGATACCGTCATTACACCTATTGCAAGTGAACCGCTGCAGAGGAGTGCCGTTGCGGAGTCTCCTTTTATGCGTGCGTTGTCTTCCAGTTGCAGAAGAAAGAATGCTGCAAGTACGCATACCGGTATTGCAAGTGTGAGCGGTGCCATGTGCATCGCATATGCAATGGCGAGTGCGGCAAATCCTACGTGTGAAAGCCCGTCTCCTATCATGGAGTAGCGTTTCAGTACCAGACTTGTACCCAAAAGTGATGAACACAGGGATACCATGATTCCTACTATGAGCGCACGAATCATAAAAGGATAGCTCAACATTTGTAATAGTTCTTGCATTATGGTTCGATACTCCTTATAAAGCCTTTTCCGATGTCGCTTGCTTTGTATTCCTCGGTTGTTCCGAAGAATTTTTGCCTGTGACCTGAAAGGTGTAATATATGATTTGCTTGATTTATTATACCGCTTACGTCATGTGAAACCATGATGACGGTAATATTGTATTTTTCCACGCATTCTTTTACGAGTTTGTAAAAGTCGGACGTGATTACGGGATCGAGTCCCGTTACCGGTTCGTCCAAAAGAAGTAGTTTGCGTGTGGAACATAAAGCACGTGCAAGCAATACACGTTGCTGTTGTCCTCCGGATAAATCACGATAGCATCTGTCTTTTAAATGTGAGATTTGAAGCATCTCGAGCTTTTCGGCGACATCTTCGTAGTCTTTTTTTCTGTAAAAAGGATAAAAACCGCAACGATTAAGACGACCCGAAAGAACTATTTCCTCTACACTTGCGGGAAAATCTTTTTGGACTTGTGTTTGTTGCGGCAAGTAACCGATTTCATCGGCACGCAAATTGTCACCATAGGAAATTTCTCCGCCTGAAATTCTTTTCAAACGGAGAATACCTTTTATCAATGTACTTTTTCCGGCACCGTTCTCACCGATGATACCGAGATAGTCCCCGGTATCAACAGTGAAATTGATGTCTTTTAAAACGATCTTTCCTTCATATGCCATGGAAAGATTTTTGCATGTAAGCAAACTCATTAATTCAACGCCTCTTTGAGTACTTCTACATTGTGTTCCATGAGATCAATGTAGGTTACGCCTTTCTTGAAGTCTTCATCGCTGATATTGTGAACGGCATTGAGTAATTCGCTCTTTGCGCCTGTAGCTTCTGCAATTGCCTTACTCATCTGTTCGTTCGACAATTCGATGTGGAATACTACAGGAATATTATCCTCTTTAACCTTTTCTGTCAAGAATGCAATTGTTGCCGGATTTGTATCCGTATCCTTTGAGCATCCCGGGAATGCTGCATAGTATTCAATACCGTATTCTTTTACAAAGTAGAGGAACGGGAAACGGTCACCTACGACAATTTCTTTTCTCTTTCCGTTCTTTACAACTTCACGGAATTCACCGTCAAGTTTCTGAAGCTTCTTGATGTATTCTTCAGTGTTCTTCTTGTATGTATCTGCATTGTTCGGATCGAGCTTGATAATTTCAGCACTCATCTTTTCAACAATCTTGATAGCGTTTACAGGAGATGTCCAAACGTGTTCGTCCATTTCCGGTTCATCAGCATGTTCTTCATGTTCGTGTTCATGTTCGTGAGCATGTTCTTCATGTTCGTGTTCATGCTTGTCAGCGTGTTCTTCATGCTTATCTGCATGTTCTTCATGTTCATGTTCATGTTCGTGTTCATGTTCATGTTCGTGTTCATGTTCATCACAGCAGTCTTTGTCGTCATGGTGATGTTCATGAACCATTCCTTCTTTTACTTCTTCTTCCATCAAGTCTACAGCATCCATGAGCTTGAATGTGTTCGGCTTCTTGTCCATAGATTCGAGAATGTCGCCTACCCATTCATCGCTGTCTCCGCCTACATAAACGAAGAGATCGCTGTCCTGAATTGTTTTGATGTCCTGTGGTGACGGTTCATAACTGTGACTTTCCGCACCCGGTTTCAAAAGCATCTTTACATCTGCCTTGTCACCTGTAATCTGACGTGCGAAATCATATTCGGCGAAATTTGTAGTAACGATTTTCAACTTGTGTGCATCGGCTTTATCTTGATTTGAACAAGCTGTTAAACCGAAAATTGCCACAGATGCCGCAAGGGCACAAGCGAGCAGTTTTTTCATTTAATACCTCCTGAAAAAATAAATGTATCTTTCGTATATAGTGAAACAGAATTTCTATGGTTGCGAATATACGATAATATATAAGTTCAAATATTTACTGTTTCCTAAAAAGCAACTCATTTAGAAGTTATTATACCACTATGTCGGTATACGTCAAGTATTTTTCAGAAAATAGTTTAAAACAATTTAAACATATTAATTTAGTGTACACCGAAAATATAGGACGTACAGAAAATATAGCATAAATACGAGCTTAAATTTAAAAAAGCGGCGGCCTAAAAAAGCGAAAAAGAGTTCCGAATTTATAAAATCAAGCCTCTTTAAAATATAAAAAGGTAAAAATATAAACGATTTTCGATGTTTTTTTAAAAAGATTTTGGTAAAATACTAATTAATAAGGAGATAAGTATATGTATGAAGAAACTACAATTGCCGCAATTGCGACCGGAAGCGGAGAGGGCGGCATAGGAATAATAAGAATAAGCGGTATTTCCGCATGTGATATAGCGGAACGTGTATTTTATACAAAAAAATTGAATACTTTCAAAGATGCAATTCCCTACAAAATGTATTTCGGGTATGTAAAAAGAGATGAAAAGAAAATAGATGAGGGACTTGCCGTATACATGAAAGCGCCGCATTCGTATACGGGCGAGGATGTTGTGGAAATACAAATTCACGGATCTCAGGAAGCACTTCGTCAGACATTGGAACTCGTACTTGAAAAAGGTGCAACGATTGCGGAACGAGGAGAATTTACAAAACGTGCATTTTTAAACGGAAGGCTCGATTTGACACAGGCGGAAGCCGTAATGGATATAATCGAAGCGAAAAACGCAGTTGCACTCACACAGGCGGAAAGTCATCTGTCGGGAGCATTGTCGAAATTCGTGCATGAAAATCGTGAAAAGATGAAAGATCTCATTACAAAACTTGAGGTCACTATAGATTATCCGGACGAAGATTTGAAAGATTTGACACGTCATGAAATGGAAACGGAACTTTCGGAAATAGAAAAAACTTTGTATGCACTTTTGGAAACTTCGAAAAAGGGCCGCATTATAAAAGACGGAATACGTACTGCGATAGTGGGTAAACCGAATGCAGGAAAATCAAGTCTTTTGAACACGCTTCTGCAAGAGGAACGTGCAATAGTTACCGATATACCGGGGACGACAAGGGATACGATAGAAGAAAGCATTTCACTTTCGGGTATTCCGCTCATACTTATGGATACCGCCGGAATAAGAAAAACCGAAAACAAAGTGGAAAAAATAGGTATCGAACGTGCAAGAGAATCTATGGAAAAAGCCGACTTGGTACTCATGGTAATCGACAGCTCGAAAGAACTTGAAGAAAGCGATAAAAAATTGCTTGAGGAAATATCGAAACGAAAAGCGGTCGTACTTTTGAACAAATCGGATTTGGAAAAGAAAACGACAAAAGAAACCGTTTCAAAGTATGCAAAAGATTTGCCCGTGTTTGAAATATCGGCGAAAAACAAAACGGGTATGAACAAATTGGAAAAGGTACTTGAAGATTACGTAAAAACCGGCGACATAGAAGACGGACGTGCATTGTTCCTTACAAATTTAAGACATATCGACCTTGTAAAAAAAGCGTATGAATCTGTAATACGTGCAAAAGAAAGCTTGCAATTGTACATGCCGGCGGATTGCATTGTCGTGGATCTTACCGAAAGTTGGAACATACTGGGAGAAATCACCGGAGATACGGTAGACGATGAACTTATAAATTCGATATTCAGCCGGTTCTGTGTAGGTAAATAGGAGAATAAATGATAAAATATTATGACATCGGTATAAATTTATTTACAAACTCGTACAAAGACGAAATGAAAATAATAAATGACGCAAGAGATGCCGGAGTTGAATGTATACTCACCGGTTCAAGCGGACGTGAAAACGAACTTGTAAACGAATTTACAAAAAAGCATGATGTATACGGTACGGCGGGGATACATCCGCACGAAGCGGAAAATGCAACGGAAAAAGATTTCAAACGTATCGAAGAAATAATAAAAACAAACGACAAAATAATTGCGGTCGGCGAATGCGGACTTGACTACAACAGAATGTTTTCCGAAAAGGAAGTACAACTTACATGTTTCAAAAGACATATCGAACTTGCAGTCAAACTGGATAAACCTTTGTTTTTACACATGCGTGATGCGGATGAAGATTTCATAAAATGCTTTGAAGGATATGAAAACATCTGCAAAAAATCGGTCGTACATTGTTATACAAGCGGAAGAAAAACGCTTGAAGTATTACTTGAAATGGGATTTTACATCGGTATAACGGGTTGGATATGTGATGAAAGACGTGCGGACGAGCTTCGTAATGCGGTAGAAATCATACCGAAAGAAAGATTGCTCCTTGAAACGGATTCGCCCTACCTTACGCCGAGGGGAAGAAAACTTCCACGTACGAACGTACCTCAAAACATAGTATATGTAGCACAAGAACTTGCAAAATACATGCCGCTTTCCGAAGAAGAAATAATTTCAAATGCAAAGAAGAATACGGAAGATTTATTCGGCATATAATGATAAAATAATAAGTTGTAACAAATAAGTAATGAAAGAAGGAAATAAATGTATCTGATAGATACCTATGACGTAATTGTTGTCGGTGCAGGGCATGCAGGTTGTGAAGCGGCACTGGCAGCGGCAAGATTGGGAGCAAGGACATTGCTCTTTACAATATCACTTGAAAACGTGGCGATGATGCCTTGCAATCCGGCAATCGGAGGACCGGGGAAAAGTCATCTCGTAAAAGAAATAGATGCACTCGGCGGACAAATGGGAATTGCAGCCGATGAAACCGCAATACAAATGCGAATGCTCAACCTCGGGAAAGGACCGGCGGTATATGCACTTCGTGCGCAATCCGACAAAGGAGCATACCACAGATATTTCAAAAGTATTTTGGAAAATACCGACAACCTCGAATTGAAACAAGCGCAAATAATGGACATCGTGGTTGAAGACGGAAAATGCAAAGGTGTAATAACCGAATTTGACGAAATATACCGTTCAAAAGCGGTAATACTCTGTACGGGAACATACTTGGACAGCAGAATAATTGTCGGTGAATACATGTACACCGGCGGACCTAACGGAATGAGACCGTCGGTAGGACTTTCCGAAAATTTGAAAAAACATGGAATAGACATACTGAGATTTAAAACGGGTACACCGAGTCGTGTAGACGGAAGAAGTCTTAACTATGACCGTATGAAACTTGAAGAAGGCGACAAAGAAAATCACGCATTCTCATTTTTGAGTGAACGCAAGGACAGAAATATCAAAGACTGTTACCTTTCATACACAAATGAAAATACACATAAAATACTTCGTGACAACTTGCACAGATCCCCGATTTACTCCGGTAAAATACATGGGGTTGGAGCAAGATACTGCCCGTCAATCGAAGATAAAGTAGTGAGATTTGCAGACAAAGACAAACACCAACTCTTTGTCGAACCTGAAGGACTTGATACGACCGAAATGTATGTACAGGGAATGTCCACCTCGATGCCGATAGACGTGCAATACGCATTTTTGAAAACCATACCGGGATTTGAAAATGTAAAAGTAATGCGTCCGGCATACGCTATCGAATACGATCTTTTGGATCCGCTGCAACTCTATCCGACACTTGAAGTTATAAAAATGGAAGGACTGTACTCCGCCGGACAATCAAACGGCACATCGGGCTACGAAGAGGCGGCGGCACAAGGACTTATGGCAGGAATAAACGCCGCACTCAAAATACAGGGGAAAGAACCTTTCATACTTGCAAGACATGAAGCATACATCGGTACACTCATAGACGACCTTGTAACAAAAGGAACAAATGAACCGTATCGAATGATGACAAGCAGAAGTGAATACAGACTCATACTCCGTCAAGACAATGCGGACTTGAGACTTACCGAAAAAGGGTACAAAATCGGACTTGTGAACGAAGAACGCTACAAGCACTTCATCGAAAGAAAACGCAAATTCGAAGAAGCTATGGACTACATAACTACAAAGAGATTTACACCCAAAGAAGATGTAAACAAAGCACTCGAAGAACTCGGTACGACACCGCTTACAACAGGCATAGGAGCGGACAAAATATTGAAACGTCCGGAAATAACCTACAAAGACATGGTGGAAAAACTCGGATGCAAAGAATTTGACGCCGAAGCGGTTGAAGAAATGGAAATAACCGTAAAATACGAAGGATACATAACAAGACAGGAAAATGCTATAAAAAAAGCGGAAAAAATGGAAAACAAAAAAATTCCGCAAGACATGGACTTCATGAAACTTGAAGGAATATCTATAGAAGCACGACAGAAACTCACGAAAATAAAACCGCTCTCATTGGGACAAGCATCACGCATATCCGGAGTATCGCCGGCAGACATTGCAATACTCATGGTATACGTAAAAAAATACAAAGGTGAAAAAGTATGAGCATTTTCGACAATGCGATAAAAAAAGAAATAAATAAAGAAACATACGAAAAACTTATTTCATACAACAAGTATGTAATCGAGAAAAATCAACACATCAATTTAACGGGTATAAAAAGCGAAGAAGAAAGTTTGATAAAAAACGTGTACGACTCGCTTACGGTATACGAAGAAAAATACTTTCCCGAAAACGGAAAAATACTCGACCTCGGTACGGGAGGAGGATTTCCGGGAGTAATACTTGCGATATTAAGACCCGACATGCAAGTGGTACTCATGGATGCGGTGCGTAAAAAACTTGATGCGATAAAAGAAATACTTGAAAAACTTGAAATAAAAAACGCAAAAACACTTCACGCAAGAGCCGAAGATGCGGCAAGAGATGAAAATTACAGAGATGTATTCGATATAGTGACCGCAAGAGCGGTAAAACGTATGAATACGGTAAGCGAATGGGCATTACCCTTTGTAAAAAAAGAAGGAATATTTGCAGCGATGAAAGGCGCAATAGCGAAAGAAGAACTTTCAGAATGCGGAAACGTATTGAAAGCATTTGATGCGAAAGTTTTTGAAATAAAAAATCTCGAACTTTCAAACGGAGATAAGAGAAATATTATCTACATACAAAAAAATTCAAAATGCCCGAAACGTTTTCCGAGAAAAACCGGAGCTGCAGAAAAAAATCCATTATAAAAAAGAGCCGATTTCCGAAAAAGGAAATCGGTTTTTCAATTGAATAAGCGATGAAAAATAACCTCGCCGCAGTTGACGAGGTTATTTTTATAGAGGTGATTTGGAATTAATTATTTTATGTAGGCGGTAGCCTGAATACGGAAAATGTTATCCATCTGCTTTCCGCCCATGTCGGTTGCGTTGAAACCGTAAGATGCTTCGAGAATCAATCCCTTAATCGGTACATACTGTGCCTTCGCAAGGAAGAACTTCGCACCGCCGGAAGGTGTTGTTTTAGCTTTCACAATTTCTTCAATTGTTTTTGCTTTAAGCTGATTATCGAATTTATCTGCAAAGTATGCCGGCATTTTGCCTAATGACGTTTTTGCATATGCAGGTATCCAATCTTTGTATACATGAGCCATGTACTGATCTGCAATATCGCTTGAAGATCCGCCGAAGTATGTTCCGGCTTGACTGTGAATGTAGTCGATTCCGAATGAATAGGACTTCGGTTTCAAGACGCTTGCATTGCCGTATGTGAATCCTACAGTATAGCTTGAAGGTTTTTCATCATTGAGCGGCAATTTTACGGAGTTCTTTACATATTCACCGTGCAGGTTGAGCTTGTCGGTTACATTGTAAGAAAGAGCGGTACCGTAAGCCTGAACGATATTTGAAACCGGTCCAACGGCCTTCAAAGCATAAGCATGAACTTCATACTTGCCGGGTTTCTTGTAAATGTAGGAAGCATATGCAGCCGGAACGTCCGCATCTTCTCCATCCTTCATCATTACTTTCGGTGCGAGCGGATAAAGTGTTCCTTTACCTGCTTTAACTGCATTTATCAATGCTTCTTTAGCTTTAGCTTTAGCATTAGTTGCGGCAAAACCTTTTATGCCTGCTAGTGCGTCATGATTATTATTTATTTCAGCGAGTGTTTTGTCGAAATTATGAATACCTCTCTGCATCGGTGCGGTGTAGTCGTAGTTGATGTCGGTAGCACGACCGTATGCAAGACGCAAGTGTCCGCCTTTGTTTGCATCACCGAACTGAATGAATGCACCCTTGAAATTACCCTTGTAAGTGTAACCGGTTACACCCATAGTTACCGGAAACTGTCCGATACCGATAATATTTGACATAGGACCCATCGGACTTCTCGGATCGGTTTCTTGTTTACCGAACTGATGAGTTACAAACAATCTTCCCAAGTGCAACTTGCTGTCTTCATGCTGATCCGCATTTACATCGTACATCGGCTGACCGTTCAAAGACATGTAAGTTTCAAGCTGACCGTAAACTGTTGTACGTGGATTAACTTTTGTAATCGTGTTGAAACCGACTCTTGCACCGAATTCATAGTGAGATTTCTTGGTGTCTTTGAAAATATTGTCATAACGATTCATACCCGAAACACGAATTTCGGTAATGAGAGCTGTTTTTCCGAGTTTCTTTTCAACATTGTCCACACGAACGCCGAGCTGCTTCAATTCATCACTGTAAGCATTTGCCAACTTATGAACGCTTGCCTTCTGTTCGTTGTTGAGAGAATTTTCCTTTGCGAGTAAACGTGCAACAATTTGTGCAGTTTCAAAACGTGAAATTTCCTTATTTCCCTTGAAAGAACCGTCCGGATAACCGTCAACGACACCCTGTTCGGATAATTCCGCAACGGCTTTGTAAGACCAATCATTATGATCTACATCCGAAAAAGGACTTGCCGCACTTGCGGAAAATGCACTGCATGCGAGCAATGCTGCAAGAGCAACCTTTATTTTTGCGTGTGACATTATACACTCCTTTTGCCTGAAAAGGCATTCTCAATTACAATATAAAAACTAAACAAATTTCTGAAAATGAATGATTTCTGATAACAACGTACTAATTATAAAATGACATGAAAATTTTGTCAAGAACTTTTAAGACCAAGTACTAAAAACGAAAATAAAAACATTGATAAAATCGGTATTTATCGTATGTATAACAGTTTTTAGGATTTTTTTAAAGTAATAAAAAATTTTAGAATAATATAAAATTTGAAAAATTTACAAAATCTAAATGAAAATGAATTGACAAAAAAGACATAAATTTTAAAAACTGTTGATAATAAAATAAAACATAAAGCATAAAATGTTAGATAGAAATGCAAAAAACGAAAGTATTTTCAAAACACGAAATAAAGAAAATTGAATTTCATAAAAAAGAATATTGAATAAATAAAAGTATCATGATTGTTTTGAAGTGAGATGATAAAATTGACGAGAACGGAAATATTTCGTATAGGTTATAAATATCTTTATGTAGTATCACTCAATTAAAAACTTTGAAATTACGTCATGAAAGTGTAAAAAAATTTCACATAAAAAAATCTCCCGAAGATAGAAAAGGGAGATTCTTGTAAATTTTCAGCAGAATTATTTATTTCTTTCAAGTAAATTCGGATAAGCGACTTTTATTGCAGACAAAACTATGTATGCTATTACACAACCGGCACCGCAGGATATTGCAAAGACGGATACGTAGAATGTCGCACCTTTTGTCGAACCCATGAATATGCTTGCTATCGGATAGGAGATGAGTCCTCCGATGATTGATGTACCTATAAATTCACCGATTACCGCAAATAAAAGTTTTTTTGTGCGTGAAAAAAGTATTCCCGAAAGAAATGCTCCTATCATCGAACCGGGGAATGCAAGCAAACTTCCGGATCCTATAATATTTCTTATAAGAGAAGTTGCAAATGCCGCCGCCGTTGCATACTTTGTACCGATAAGAGTTGCAAGGAAAATATTTATCATATGTTGCAGCGGAAATGCACGTGCAACTCCCAAAGGAAATGAAAACATCGGCGAAAGAATTACACATATCGCCGTCATCAGTGCGGCGAATACCAAATTTTTAAATGAAACTTTTTGCATAAAGCCTCCTTGTCGTAATATTTTATTATTATTATATATACACTTATAATAATCAAGTGAAATTTTGAAATTCGAGATTTGTTTTCAAACGGCGATGCAAATCGGTTTCATGTAGGTGAGGTAAGGGATTTTTTGTATACGGTTTGTTGATTGGGTGAATATTCAATGAGCATGCGTTAAACAATATGGAAGTAAGGTAGTAAGTATTCGTCAAAATATTTGCATTGAAAAACGCCCTACGCATAATGCGCAAGGCGTTCAGTTTCAGTTTGTAACGCTTACTTCAGATTTTCTTTTTGCAAGCATCCATACATATCCGATTACAAATCCTACAACAAAGAAGTTGAGCCAACCTATATTGAAGTTTGCAAGCGGAAGTGATGTCATGAATGTACCTATACTTCCGGTATTGATACCTGCAGTCGTAACTGCGTCATGAAGTGCCGGTATTATTGTAAATGCAGTTGCACATGCATATACGCAACGTGCTCCGTTGAACAAATTATTCAAGAAAGTAAGAATAATGAGTGAAATGGTAAGCGGATACAAGAACATAAGTACCGGTATTGCACCTGCGATAATTGCCGACAGTCCGAAGAGTGCCACTCCGAATGATACAACCGAGAAAATTGTTGCCCAATTTTTATGGCTGATTTTCGGAAAGAGCAAGTTGAAGTATGCCGCACAAGATGCTATAAGTCCGATGCTTGTAGTAAGACATGCAAGTATTACTATTACTCCCAAGATTATTGCTCCGACAGGTCCGAAGTAATATGCGGAAACTTTTACAAGTACCGGCGCACCGTTTTCCTGAAGTCCGATTGTACTTACTGAATTTGCACCGATGTAGCAAAGTGAAGCATAAATAATTGCCATGAAAAATGTAGAAACAAGTCCCGATTTAAAAGCACTTATTGCAACTTCTTTTTCAGTCTTTGCACCGTACATACGTATAGATTGTACTACGAGTACGCCGAATACCAACGATGCAAGAGCATCCATGGTATTGTAACCTTCGGTTAAAGCTTCTCCGAACGCTTTACCGGCGGTATTGTATGCTTCAGCTGGTGCCTGCCAATTTCCCATCGGATAAATGAATGCGGTAACAATTAAAATTGCGAGGAAAATCAAAAGAAAAGGTGTAATGTATTTTCCTACACGCTTAACAAGTTTTGACGGTGAAACCGCAAGGTACCACGAAATTACAAAGAATACAAATGCAAATGCGTATAAAGCAAACGTTTTCATGCCTGCCGGTACAAATTGAGCAACGGCAATTTCATAAGAGACGGTAGCTGTACGCGGAATTGCAAAAAACGGTCCTATTGTAAGGTAAAGTACAATACTGAAAATAAGTCCGTAAATCGGAGAGACACGTGATGACAAATCACGCAAGTTCTGTCCTGAATAGCAGACTGCCAAAATACCGAGCAGCGGCAGTCCGACGCCTGTAATCAAAAATCCTATACTCGCTTCAACGGTATTTAGACCTGAATTTTGTCCCATGAAAACCGGAAAAATGAGATTGCCCGCACCGAAAAACAGAGCAAACAACATTAATCCTATGGCGATAAATTCATTAGATTTTCGTTCCATAACTACCATCCTCCCTTTTTTACATCAAAGCTCGAATATTACGTTGCCTTGATGATAGTTAATTTATTTTACTATGAGTTAATTGAAAAAACAACAAAATGAATTATTCAATAAACTCATAATCGACGGAAATTTGTTTTTCGGTATATAAAAATTAATGCCGCTGCATAATTTTAAATTTGAAAATATTTATCAAAATACATAAAAATTGAAAAAACAAAATGATCGGAATATATTTGAAGTGAAAAGCAAGTATTCAAATCATAAATAAAATAATGCGGACAAATATGAAAAAACTAAATATTTTGATTGAAATAGATAGAATAAACTATGTAAATATAAAAAAATATGCTTTTAAGTATGGTCCGAAGATAAAAAAATTATTTTCAACGCATGGCAGGTTTTAATATTTCATAATAAAAAAGTAAAATAAAAAAATTAAAATCGTAAATTTTGAGTATTAAAATACAAACGGAAAAAATTTTTGTGACAATTTAAAAGGTTAAAGAAAATAATTGCGGTATAAATATTCACGTGTTAGAAATACATTAAATTTAGTGACGAAAATATTTGTTGACAGAAATGTTTTGTGATGATAATATTTTGTCAATCGAAAATTTTATCAGCGATGAAGAGAAGAGTAAGCGAAAGATAACGTCAAAGAGAGTCTCGTAAGGTGAGAAGAGATACGTGAATGTTTGCCGAAGATGGTCTTGGAGCAAGATATGCCGAATTGTTAAGCAGTCCGGGTACTCCCGTTACAGAGTCAGGGTATCGACTTTTTGTCCGTACTTTATGAGGTTTGCATGGTGACATGTAAATAAAATCGGGTGGTAACACGGAAATATCCGTCCCTTTATCGGGGACGGTTTTTTTATTTCTATTTTTTAAAAGGGAGCGTAAAAAATGAAAAAATTTATTTGGATTTCAATCTTTGCAGCAGCTGCATTGGCGGCGGTATTGTGTTTTTCCGGATTTAAAAACGGAGATCAAAAGGATAATGTCGTGCGTGTAGGAATGGATGCCGGTTATCCGCCTTTCGGATCACAGAATGTAGACACTAAAGAGTACGAAGGTTTTGATGTGGATATTATAAATGCGATAGGTGAGGAAGAAGGGTTCAAGCCTGAAATAAAAAATATCAGTTTTGACGGATTGATACCGTCATTGAATACAAATGCCATCGATCTTATAATCAACGATTTGACGGTTACCGAAGAACGCAAAGTGTCGGTAGATTTTTCCGAAAGGTATTGCACTGTCGGCATGGGAGTGGTTGTGAGAGGTGACTATAATCTCATAAATGATGCAAAAGATTTGGAAGGCAAAACATTGGGAGTTTCAATTGCATCTACCGGCGAAGAAGCGGCACGTCATGTAAAAAATGCAAATGTAAAAGTGTATAATGCAATCAGTGATGCATTCATCGAACTTAAAAACGGCGGAGTGGATGCGGTAGTAAATGACACACTGACAAATGACAGATACGTTTCATCACAAAAAGACGGTTCTGTAAAAACTACAAAAATTTCATTGAACAATGAAGACCTTGCCATTGCGGTGAAAAAAGGAAACAGCGAGTTACTCAAAAAGATAAATGACGGACTTGTAAAAATAAAGAAGAACGGTAAATATGCACAAATTTATAAAAAATGGTTCGGAGTTGAACCGGCAGCTGAGTTGTTGAAATAAGGAGAGAAAATGAGTACTATACTTGAACTTTTAAAGGAAAAGAAATTATTGGTTATTGACGGAAGTTTTGCAAGTGAATTGGAAAAAGCCGGTTTGAATTTATGCGATTCTTTATGGTCGGCAAAAGCACTTTATGAAAATCCCGAACTCGTAACAAAAGTACATGAAAGCTACTTTGAAAGCGGAGCGGACATTGCAATTACCGGAAGTTATCAGGCGCATGTGCAAGGACTTCTGGATAAAGGATTTACACATGAAAAAGCAATCGAACTTATAAAACTTTCCGTAAAACTTGCAAAAAAAGCAAGAGAAAATTGTCTGAAAAAACATCCCGAAAGAAAACTTGCAATTGCAGCTGCAGTAGGTCCTTACGGTGCATACCTTGCAGACGGTTCCGAATATGTAGGAAATTACGGACTTTCGGTAAAAGAACTTGAAGAATTTCACGAAGAAAAAATAGAAGCGCTTGCAAGTGAAAATCCCGACTTTTTCGCATTTGAAACGATACCGTCATTTGACGAAGCACGTGCATATGTAAATATATTGAAACGACACGAAAATATAACGGGATGGTTTACATTCTCATGCAAGGATGAAAAGCATATTTCCGAAGGTGTCGAAATTTCCGAAGTTGCAAAATTTTTGGATAAAGAAAATCAAGTTCATGCAATAGGTGTAAACTGCACGAAACCCGAATACATCGAACCTTTGATTTGTGAAATAAAAAAAGCCACCGATAAACCGGTGGCGGTATACCCCAATACGGGAGAAAATTACGATCCCGTAACAAAAACTTGGAGCGGTGAACCTGTAGATTTTACAAAATATGCAAAACGCTGGTATGAAAGCGGAGCAAGACTCATAGGAGGATGCTGCAGAACTTCACCCGATGAAATAAAAGCCGTTTGCAAATTTGCAAAATCCATATAATTATTCTTCAAAAGAAACTTGTAAATTTTCTATGGAACGAATACGGGCAAGCGACTCGATACGATAGCCGTCCTCTTCCAAACGTTGTCTGCCTACTTGGAAAGATTTCTCTACCGCAATGCCGATACCGGCAACTGTAGATCCCGCCATTTCGACAAGACGTGCCAATCCCAATGAAGCGGCACCCGTTGCCAAGAAGTCATCTACAATCAAAACATTTTCCCCTTCGGGTAAAAAACGTTTACTTACGAAAACCGTATTTGTTTTCTTTTTCGTAAAAGACTCGACCTCGGTAGAATACATCAAATCATTCATAACTGCGGAACGGGTCTTTTTTGCGAAAACAAGCGGAACGCCGATAGCCAAAGCGGTAGCAAAACCTATTGCAATACCGGAAGCCTCGATAGTCAAAACACGATCGATTTTGCAATCGCTGAAAACCTTTGCAAACTCCTTACCCATTTCCATAGCAAGATGAGTATCAATCTGATGATTCAAAAAAGAATCAACCTTCAAAATATTACCCGGTAAAACCGTACCTTCATTTAAAATGCGTTGTTTCAATAAATCCATTTTTCACCTCACACGTACCTTTTCAAAGTATCTTCCAAAATACTCATATCTGAAACACGACTTTTCAAAACACTTTCAACATCCTCGACATAAGCCTTATCCTTCACATAATTTACATTGACCCTTATATTTTCCAAAGAGGAAAAGAAACATGTGGTCAACACCTTACATGCGACAAGCGCATCGGAGAGGAGATTTTTATTTCCCTTTTCCAAAATAAAAACGAAACAAGGAACAAGAGAAACACAAAGCTTAGACATATCTGTCGGAGCGGCAGCGGAAAGCTTGAAAGCGTCATCCAAAACTTTTGTACGTTCGGAGGGACTTGAAAAAGACTCCTTAGGTTTTTGTAAAACTTCCATCAACTTGGAAAACCCCTCGGCATCCTTATCCATAAGAGATAAAAATTCATTGCGTGCAGAAAAAAGTTTTGCCAAAACTTCACGCACATCACTCTCAATAGAAGCATACTTCTTATTTGTAAGAGTGAAATTACAAACCATCTCCGCCAAAGCACACGCCTCTGCACCCTGCAAACCGGCAACGGCACCGCCGCCCGGAACGGATGCGGGAGAAGCCAAAACATCCAAAAAATCGTTTATTGAACGATTGCGAAATAAAAAAGTACTCATAGTTCCTCCAAATTTAATATACATATTATTATACATGAACGCAATATCTATGCAAATTAATTGCAACCTCAAAAAGAAAATTCAATCAATTTTTTCATTTGTATTCAAAATCGGATATAAAACATATATATGTAAAAATATATATAAAATAAATGTATGAAAAATAAATGTATGAAAAACAGTGTAAAATTTCCGGAATTAACTAAAAAAACGAAAACTTTTTTTCAATCCGACAAGTTGACGTATAAAATATATATATGTTATAATACTTGTTGTCCGACATGGTCGACATGTGGCGGGTATGGTGAAGCGGTTAACACGGCGGATTGTGGCTCCGTTATGCGTGGGTTCGAACCCCACTACTCGCCCCATTTTTTAATTTAATATAGGGGTATAGCCAAGCGGTAAGGCAACGGACTTTGACTCCGTCATCGGTGGTTCGACTCCACCTATCCCTGCCAAAAAAATCAAGCACGAAAGTGCTTTTTTTTGTGCAAAAAAACTGAAAATAAAGTAAAAATCAAAATAAAAACAAAAAAACGTATAGCAAAAAAAGAAAATAAATGCTAACATACAAATAAACAGTATTAAAACCAATTAGGAGGCAGCCATGAAAAAAGCAATGTTCGTACTTTCAATAATTTCACTGTCACTATCGGTAGTACATCTCATACTCGTTTTGACAGACTTATACATAAAACACTGCAAAAAACAAACAGTCTGAATGTATAAAATAAAAAGACACTTGACGGTGTCTTTTTTTGTGCGGAAAAATGAACAAAAATGAAAAAAATGAAACAAAGAATGCAAAAATGCTATGAGTTTTTATCATAAAGAAGCCCATGAATGACTTTACAGAATAATAGAAATGGTATAAACTGAGAAACATGAGTTACAAATGAAAATGAAATAAAACGGAGGTACATAAATTTTGGAACTTCAAAATATAAAAGAATGGATATTCATGATCGCCATATTTATATCCAATATCATACAATCACTCACAGGATTTGCCGGAGTAATGCTCTCGATACCGCCGACAATACTTCTCTATGGCCCCGACACCGCAAAAGCGGTAATAAATATAGTATCATGGGCAGTATGTATAATCGTTGCTATAATGAACAGAAAATATCTGAAAACAAAAGAAGTAACGAAAATAGTCGTATTCATGCTCGTAGGAATGTATTTCGGAATACAAATGTACACAATGGTAGACGCAAACATACTCATACCGATATACGGAGCGATAATCGTACTCGTAGCACTCAAAAACATACTTTTCAAACCGTACAAAGGGAAAATACCCGACTACATAGCGATACCGATACTCATCGGAGCCGGAGTAATACACGGAATGTTCGTATCCGGAGGGTCGCTGCTCGTAATATACCTTGTAAGCACATTTCAAGACAAAAACGAATTTCGTGCAAATGTATCGGCAGTATGGAGCATACTGAACATCGTACTCATGTATGCGGACATAAAAAAAGGACTGTACACAATGGATCTTGCATACCTTTTAATACTGTCAATCATACCGATAATCATAGCAATGTACATAGGAAACAAAATACACAAAAAGATAAATCAAAAAACATTCAACAACCTCACCTACGGACTGCTATTGGCAGCGGGAGCGATGATAATAATATAAAAACAAACGGATACCGAAAAAATAAACGGTATCTGTTTTTTTATTGGTGAAAAGTATTCAAGTAAGTAGAAATAGACTATAATAAAAAGATAATGAGAAAGGAAACGGAAGATGAGTAAAGAATGTAGAAACGGAAAATTATTACAAGGAAAACCGTTCCTGAAATGGGTTGGCGGTAAAACTCAACTGCTTGAAGAGATAAGGAAGTATTATCCGTTCGATGAAAAAATAACAAAATATGCGGAACCGTTTATCGGCGGAGGTGCCGTATTATTTGACATACTTAAAACTTATGATTTGGAATCTGTATATATAAGTGATATAAATCCGGAATTGATAAATGCTTACAAAGTTGTAAGAGATAATGTAGAAGAACTGATAGAAAATTTAAGTATACTTAAAAAAGAATACATGGAAAAAGACAGTGAAAAACGCAAGGAATATTACCTTGTAAAACGTGATGAGTTTAATTCTATGATATTTGATAAGAATTTTAATTTTACAACTAAAGCATCATTACTTATATTTTTAAATAAAACTTGTTACAACGGACTTTTCAGAGTAAATCAAAAAGGTTTGTACAATGTTCCGGCAGGAGTGTATAAAAATCCTTTAATTTGTGATGCAGAAAATTTGAGAAACGTTTCAAAACTGTTGCAAAATGTGGAAATAGTTTGCGGAGATTATAAAAATTCATTTGATTTTATAGATGAAAAAACATTTGTGTACTTTGACCCGCCATATAGACCGATAACCGAGACATCGGCTTTTACCGCATATACAAAGTCGGGATTCAGTGATAAAGAACAATTGGAACTCGGCGAGTTTATAGAAAAACTTACAAAAAAAGGTGCAAAAATCGTATTGAGTAATTCAGATCCTAAGAACAATAACCGAGAGGACAATTTTTTTGATGATTTGTACAGTAACAAAATAATAAAGAGAGTTAAAGCGTCAAGAATGTTAAACAGCAATAAATTGAAAAGAGGAAGAATAAATGAAATTTTAGTTTCCAATTTTGAAGTGTAATTGTCGGAGGAGTTTATGCGTAATTTTTCGGAATGGTTGTCAAGTTTCAGTGAGAATATATATGAATATACATATTTTACCGATTTTAAAAAGGCATATAAAAATGCTGAAAAATTTAAAGTTGAGTTATTTATATTAAGTTCATTGACAGGCTCGAAAGATATTGAAAAAGACTTCAGAAAAATTTTGAAAGAATATCCTAAAACAATTCAATGTATACCTATTCTCTTGGCGGTACGTCAAAATGAATTGAGTTGCAGAGATGGAAAAGGAATAAAAAAATACAATTTTTCAGATAAGAACAAAGCTTATGATGTTGAAGAAATTGTTTATTTTATGAAAGAAACGGGACTGTTTACTTTACTGAGCAAGTACATTATTAAAAATGTTTACGATTATGTATTGGGAATAGAAGTCGGGCTTGATTCAAACGCACGTAAAAATCGTGGCGGAAAAATGATGGAAAAAGTTGTCGAAAATTTTTTAATAAAAGCCGGATTTGTAAAAGACAAGACATTTTTTAAAGAAATGTACATATCTGAAATAACAAAGCGTTGGGGATTGGATTTATCGAAGTTGTCGAATAAAGGTAAAACTGAAAAACGTTTTGATTTTGTAGTAAAAACTCAAAATACCGTATACGGAATTGAAACGAATTTTTATAAAAGCAGCGGAAGTAAATTAAATGAAACGGCAAGAAGTTACAAAACTCTTGCACTTGAAACGAGAGAAACGAACCGATTTGAATTTATTTGGATTACTGACGGGCAAGGTTGGAAATCTGCGAAATTTAATTTGCAAGAAACATTTGATGTTATGGAACATATTTATAATTTGAATGATTTGGAAAATGGCATTTTGAAAAAGGTTTTAAAATGAGTATGAAAAAGATAAAAATTTGGGAACCCGAAGATTTTGAGTTGGAGATGACTACACATTGGAGTTTTCCGAAACGAGGGAATTGGGCAACACATGATGCAAAATGGAGAGGAAATTGGTCACCGTACATACCTCGAAATTTATTGCTGAGGTATTCTGAAGAAAATGATACAGTGCTTGATGCGTTTGCCGGCGGCGGTACAACTCTTGTTGAAGCAAAACTTTTAAATCGCAATTGTATCGGTGTAGATGTCAATGATACCGCAATTGAAAGGTGCAAAGAAAAAACCGATTTTACATATGAAAAAGCAAAAGGTAAAATTTTTATAAAAAAAGGTGATGCAAGAAATCTTAATTTCATAAAAGATGAATCTATAGATTTTATATGTACGCATCCGCCATATGCAAATATTATCAAGTACAGTGAAAACATAAAAAGCGATTTATCTCTTTTAAAAAAAGATGATTTTCTTGAACAAATGAAAGTTGTTGCAAAAGAATTTTATCGTGTATTGAAAGAAGAAAAGTTCTGTGCAATTCTTATGGGTGATATGAGGCAGAAGGGACATATGATTCCTCTTGCTTTTGAAACTATGAATTTATTTATAGAACAAGGTTTCAAGTTGAAGGAAATAATTATAAAAGAGCAACATAATTGCAGAGCTACCGGATATTGGAAAACAAACAGCATAAAGTATAATTTTCTTTTGATTGCACATGAGTATCTTTTTGTGTTTCATAAATAATGTATAAGTAAACACTTAATGCACAATATTAATAACTTAAAGTGATTAAGTTATGATTTAATTGCATATATTGATATATAAACTTATTTCATTATAAGTAATACAAAAATTCTTAAAAAGTATACAATTTTGAGACAAGCGGTAATGCTTGTCTTTTTTATTATATTTATTTATTACACTTTCTTATATTATTGACTTTTTATTTTAATCGGTATACTATAAATGTTGAAATGTCTGAAATAGCATACAATAAAAACTTTTAAGACACAGTCTAAGGGGGATATTATGGGAAATAATGGCAACGCATATGTGTTATGGTTTGAGGAGTTGCGTAGAGCCGATGTGAGTATTGTCGGCGGTAAGTCTTCTTCTTTGGGTGAACTTACTTCCGCAACGAAGGTTCCTGTGCCGTACGGATATGCGACAACGGCTGATGCCTATCGTTATTTTATGGAAAAAACCGGACAGAATAAAAAAATTCATGAATTGCTCGGAACTTTGAGTGATGTTGAAGATTCTCAGGAGTTGCAAGATGTTTGTTTGAAAATTCGTCAGAGTATCATTTCTGCGGAAATGCCGAGTGATTTGGCAAATACTATCGGTGATGCTTATGATGAACTTGCAAAGCGTGTGGGTGTGAGCGATCCTTATGTGGCTGTAAGATCTTCCGCAACTGCTGAAGATTTGCCGGATGCTTCTTTTGCCGGTCAGCAGGATACTTATCTTAATGTAAAGGGTAAGGATATGGTTATTCGTAAGGTTAAGGAATGTTATGCTTCCACTTTTACGGATCGTGCCGTTTATTATAGAGAAAAGCAAGGTTTTGCTCATGAGGATGTAGCTTTGTCGGCTGCCATTCAGATGATGGCGGATGCAAAGGCTGCAGGTGTCATGTTTACGGTAGATTTGGCTACCGGTGCCGATGATCGTATTATGATCGAGGGTGCTTGGGGCCTCGGTGAATACATTGTTCAGGGTACAGTTACTCCGGATAATTATGTTGTAAAGAAAGATGATTTGTCTATTATTTCCAGAAGTATTACCGAAAAGAGCATTCAACTTGTGAGAAAAGAAGGCGGAGATGTCGTTGAGACGATTGTGCCGGAAGAACTTTCCAAAAAGCAAGTTATTTCAGATGAACAGATCGCGGAACTTGCAAATTATGCAAAACAGATAGAAAAACATTACGGTTGCTACATGGATATGGAATGGGCAGTGGATCATGAAAATCGTTTGTGGATTCTTCAGGCAAGACCTGAAACCGTATGGTCAAGAAAGAATAAGAAATCTGCTGAGGAGGAAGTAAAATTGAACATTACCGAAGAACATAATGTGGTTGTAAAGGGTCTTCCGGCAAGCCCGGGTGTTGCTTGCGGTAAGGTTCATGTAATTATCGATCCTAAGGATATTCACGAGTTTAATGAGGGTGAAATTCTCGTTACTACAATGACAGCTCCGGATTGGGTGCCGGCTATGAAGAAGGCTATTGCAATTATTACCGATGCCGGCGGTATGACTTGTCATGCGTCCATTGTTTCCCGTGAGTTGGGTATTCCTTGTATTGTAGGTACAAAGAGCAGAAGTGTCGAAGTTACAAAGACTTTGAAAACCGGTCAGGAAGTTACCGTAGATGCACAGAACGGTGTTGTTTATAGCGGTATCGTTTCCGATTTGATAAAGAAGGAAGAGGAACGTCATGAGGCGGTAGCGGTTGAATATTTCCCGCCGACAGGTACTCATGTAATGATGAATTTGGGAGATCCGGATTTGGCAGACAAGTATTCTAAGCTTCCTTGTGACGGTATCGGTTTGATGCGTGAAGAATTTATTTGGACAACTTTCATTCACGAACATCCTTTGTACCTTATCGAAACGGGCAGACCTGAAGTCGTTATAGATAAATTGGCGGAAGGTATCAGCAAAGTTTGTCGTGCAATGGCTCCTCGTCCGGTTGTACTTCGTTTCTCCGATTTCAAGTCCGGTGAGTATCGTGATTTGAAGGGCGGAGATCGTTATGAACCTTTGGAACCGGCAGATTTGCTCGGTTGGAGAGGTGCATCACGTTATTATGATCCGAAGTATTCGGAAGCGTTCCGTCTTGAACTCAAAGCGGTAAAGAAGGTGCGTGAGGAATACGGTTTGAAGAATTTGAATTGTATGATTCCTTTCTGTCGTACGGTTGAAGAGGCGGAAAAGATTACTTCCATTATGCGTGAAGAAGGACTTGTAAGAGGTCCGGATTTCAAACTTTACCTTATGGCGGAACTTCCGGCGAATATTATTATGGCGGATCGTTTCAACAAGTATGTTGACGGTTACTCAATCGGTTCGAACGATTTGACGATGCTTATACTCGGTTGCGACAGAAATAACGATACCGTTTCACATTTATTTGATGAAAGAAATATTGCTATAAAGCGTGCCGTTCGTCATTTAATCAAGGCGGCACACAAGGACGGAAAGACAGTTTCCATTTGCGGACAGGCACCGTCGGTATATCCTGATTTTACAGAATTTTTGATTAAGAGCGGTATAGATTGCGTATCCGTAAATCCCGATATGGTAAAGACTACAAAGAGAAATGTTGCACACATCGAACAGCGTATTATGCTTGATGCGGCAACCGGAAGAGGATTGGCGGAAACAGAAGATTACGAGTGGTAATATCAATATAAATTGATGGATAGGATGGATAACATGCAATTAACTAGTCGACAGAAAGAGATAGCTCGTATTATACGTGAAAATGAACCGATAACAGGTGAAACTATCGCCGAGCGTCTTAATGTAACGAGAAGTGCATTAAGAGGTGATTTGGCGGTACTTCTTGCCGGAGAAATCATTGCGGCTCGCCGCAGATTGGGCTATTTTTACTTAGGTGGCGGTGAAAATCCGGTATCTGTGGAAATACGTTCAGTTACGGTGAAAGATTGCATGTCCCGTCCGATTATGGTAAAGAGCAGTGCAAATGCTTACGATGCGGCCGTACTTCTTTTTACCGAGGATATAGGAACCATATTTGTCGGACAGGAAGATGACGTTGCAGGTGTTGTATCGAGAAAAGACCTTTTGAAATGTGCAATGGGAAATGACGATTTGACGAAAGTACCGATTTCAATGGTTATGACCTCACGTGCAAAGATGATTTATGCCGAACCTACCGAAGATTTGGTAAGTATTGCACAAAAGATGATAGATTATGAAATAGACTGTTTACCCGTAGGAAAATTTGAAGATGTTGATGGGGAGCGAAGATTTGTACTTGTAGGACGTATGTCAAAGACGAATATTACAAGACTTTTCCTCGAACTCGGTAAAGGTAAGCGGAGGTAATTATGGAAAAAATTCCGGAAATATATATAGTATCCGACTCTGTAGGTGAAACTGCGGAAAGCGTAGCGAAAGCCACAATTGCACAATTTGATGAAGATATAGAAATTACACGCATACCCTTTGTAAGGCACACCGAACAGATAAAACGTATAGTACAAGACGCATCGGAAAGCGGTGCAATGATTTGCCATACACTGGTGTCGATGGAGCTTAGAGAAACATTCGAAAGACTTGCAAAAAATGCCGGAGTTGCATACGTGGATATTCTCGGACCCATGCTCAAGACTTTGGAAACTATCACAACAACGAAACCGAAACTTAAACCCGGAATGATACATCGACTCGATGAAGAATATTTCAAAAAAGTGGAAGCAATCGAATTTGCGGTAAAATACGATGACGGAAAAATACCTTCGGGCTTTGAAAAGGCTGACATTGTACTTATCGGAGTATCACGTACTTCAAAAACTCCTTTGTCCATGTACATGGCACATAAGAGAATAAAGGTTGCAAATCTTCCTCTTGTTCCGGAAGTGAAATTGCCGGAAGAAATATTCAGAGTTCCGCCTCATCGTATAATCGGACTTATTATAGATCCCTATAAATTGAACGGGATACGTACCGAAAGAATGAAGGCGCTCGGATTTTCGGGAGTGGCAAATTATACCGATATTACACGAATACAGGACGAACTCGTATATGCAAAAGAAGTAATGCGAAGACTTCACTGTACCGTTATAGACGTATCGGATAAAGCGATAGAAGAAACTGCAAGCAAAATAATGGCGATAGTGGAAAAAAATAAAGAATTTTACGGTGATAAATATTAAAAGAAGCGACTGCAAAGTCGCTTTTTCTTTATGCAAATAAAAATATATGTTAAAGTAAATATATATTCAAAAGAATTTTTCTATATAAAATTAAGACCCGTTTGCAAATAAAAATGTATTTATTTCAAAAATATTTCAAATAAATGTAAAGGAGTAACAATGATACGAGAACGTACCGAAGAACGAGAAAGACGAACTTTGAGCAAGTATGCTATGCTTTCTGTCAATGCACATCGTAAGCATATCGAGCAGGAATGTCCTTTGCGTACAAAGTTTCAGCGTGATCGGGATCGCATATTGCACAGCAGTGCATTTCGAAGATTGAAACACAAAACGCAAGTATACATGGCGCCGAAGGGCGATTATTATCGCACACGCATGACACATACATTGGAAGTGGCACAAATAGCACGTACGGTAGCACGTGCATTGTCGCTGAACGAAGACCTTGCGGAAGCGGTTGCCTACGGACACGACTTGGGACATACACCGTTCGGACATATAGGTGAATTTGCACTTGCCGATGCATGCGGACATTTCAAGCACAATGAGCAAAGTGTAAGACTTGTAAGCAAAATCGAAAAAGACGGAAAAGGACTTAACTTGACGGATGCAGTATTGGACGGAATTTTGCATCATACCGGAGAAGTACTTGCAAAAACTCTTGAAGGTAAAATAGTGAAATACGCCGATCGTATCGCCTACCTTTGCCACGACTATGACGATGCACAGGCAAGCAAGATGCTGACACCTCAAGATTTACCGGAAGAGGTAAAAAAGCGTTTCGGCACAAGACACTCTCAAATCATCACATCAATGGTAAGCGAACTTGTCGAAAATTCAATAGACAAAAATGAAATACATATGTCCGAAAAAGGCGATGAAACCTTGCTGATATTCAGAAAATTCATGTTCGACAACGTATATTTGGCACCGGTTCTTATGCCGGAACGCAGAAGAGGCTACCACGTAGTAAAAGAATTGTACGGATATTTCATAAAAAATCCGAAAGACATACCGGAAAAATACAGAAAAATTGCAGAAGACGACAAACGTGCCGCACTTGACTTCGTATCCGGACTTACGGACTATTATGCAATAGATTTATATAGAGATATATTTATTCCCAGATACTGGAAAGCGGAACATGAGAAAATAAAATTATCAACTTAATGATGTATGACAATGGCATGAAACGTATAGACTATATTGACATGTTTGAGTATTTAAGCTATTATCTATTGTGAAGTTATAAAATTTTTTAATTGGAAAGCAGTATCACGATAGAGGAAAAGACAATGAATTTTGAGCCAAGCTATAAAGAATATGCAAATATATTCAAAGCATTATCTGATGAAACACGTTTGTGTATTGTAGACATGCTCTCGTGCAAAGAGATGTCGGCATGTGATATTTTGAGTAATTTTACACTGTCGCAATCTACCCTGAGCTATCACATGAAAATTCTGATTGAAGCAAAAGTTGTAAACTCCAGAAGAGAAGGTTTATGGACAAAGTATTCCATAAATGACGAAACATTCGGAAAAGTTATGGACTTCATTCCGGAACTGTACAAACTGAAAGATAAATGTATTTGCAAGCAAATAAAGTATTGCAAAGAAGACGAACAATGTGAATAATAATATGTGAATTGACTGATCGAAGTTGAATTCGACTTGAGCATTCGATTCGTTATAAGTGTAATTTTGTTTATTTTTCAAACCGAAATGAAGATTTACAAAATTCATAATGCTTGATGAAAAAAGGACGGTTTTATTCCGTCTTTTTTTGTTGCTTATCAATTGCGAAAGATTAATATGAGATTATTGTTTAATTATAAATTTGCACACTTTGTTTATAAAAATACGCTCCTTATGCTAATATATAAAAAAAAGGAGGTAAAATGCGTCGTTGGATAATGCATGTCGATATGGATGCTTTTTTCGCTTCCGTTGAACAGCGAGATAATCCGGAATGGAAAGGAAAACCCGTAATTGTCGGAGGTAAAACTTCAAGATCTGTAGTTGCGACCGCATCATATGAAGCACGCAAATTCGGAGTGCATTCGGCAATGCCGATAGCTGAAGCGTTGAAACTCTGTCCGGACGGTATATACGTAAAACCCCGAATGGATGTATATAGGAAAGTGTCTGAAGAAATACATAAAATAATGTATAATTATGCAGCAGAAATAGAACCGCTTTCGATGGACGAAGCATTCATGGATATATCCGGAATGAATAAGCAATATCCTACACTGAACGCCATAGGAGATGCGATAAGGAATGAAATAAAAGAAAAATTGCACCTTACCGCATCGGTAGGAATAGCACCGAATAAATTTCTTGCAAAAATTGCATCGGATATGAACAAGCCGGACGGACTTACGATAATACCGTACGGAAAAGAAAAAGAAACGATAGCACCTCTACCCGTACGTGCATTGTGGGGAGTGGGCAGGGTCACCGAGAAAACTCTTTTGAAACAAGGATATAAAACAATCGGAGATATACAAAAAGAAAACTATGACAGATTTTGTAAAAAAACGGGAAATATCGGAAAAAATTTGTACCTGCTTGCACAAGGAGTCGACAATCGTGAAGTAACGGCGGAACAGGCACCGAAGTCAATCGGAGATGAAACGACATATGCATACGATATTTTTGAAAAAGAAGATATCGAAAGAAAACTTATTATACACTGCGACATAGTTGCGCAAAGACTCAGAGAGAAAAAAATGTCCGCACGAACGATAACTTTGAGAGTAAGATTTGAATCTTTCAAAACAATCACGAGATCCATGTCGCAAGAAGAAGGACTGAACCTTACGGACGAAATATACAAAATTTGCAAACTGTTGATGAGCCGAATAAAAATCACCGAAAAAATACGGCTTTTGGGAGTATATGCATCGAACCTCACACCGCAAATGCACATGAAGTCGTTATTTGACGATAAAAGAGAAAAAAAGGAAAAAGCTGCAAAAGCAGTAGACGAAATACGTAAAAAATTCGGAAAAAACGCAATACAAAGAGCGATACATCTCGAAGAAAAAATACGTGAAATAAAGAGAAAAGAAAAAGAGGAGAAGAAGAATGGTAAACAAAGCAAGAATGAAGGAAACATTTTGTGAACTCGTAAGCATATATGCCGCAAGCAAAAAAGAAAGAGAAGTATGCGATTACTTGAAATGTAAACTCAAAGACCTCGGCGCATCAATCATAGTAGAAGACAGCGCCGGAGAAAAAACGGGCGGAAACAGCGGAAACCTCATAGCGATATTTCCGGAAACACAAGAAGGACTTCCGTCAATTGCAATTACGGGACACATGGACTGCGTTGAAAAATGTAAAAACATAAAACCGATACTGAAAGACGGAGTATTTCGTTCGGACGGAACAACGGTATTGGGAAGTGATGACAAAGCCGGAGTTACGGCGATACTCGAAGGCCTCTACCAAATGAAAGAAAAGAAAACGCCGCACGGAAAATTAACCGTAATATTTACAATACAAGAAGAAATCGGACTCATGGGTTCAAGATACTTTGATGCGACACTTGCCGGTGACGTGGACTACGGATACACATTTGACGGAGACGGAGAAGCCGGAACGGTATACAATGCCGGCCCGTCACAATACACAATGGAATACACGATAACGGGACGTGCCGCACATGCCGGAATGGAACCGGAAAAAGGAATAAATGCAATACAAATCGCCGGAATTGCAATTGCAAACTCACCCACGGGAAAAATAGATGACGAAACAACATGCAACATCGGAACGATAGAAGGCGGACTTGCAACAAACATCGTACCGGAAACCTGCATCGTACACTGCGAAGCGAGAAGCAGAAACAACGAAAAACTTGAAAAAACGGTAGAAAAAATCGACAACGCATTCAAAAATGCAACAGCAAAATATAAAGACGCAAAACTTACAATAAAGAAAAATAAAGAATACGAAGCATTCAACATAAAAGAAGACCATGAAGCGATGAAACTCTTTGCAAAAGCATGCAAAAACGGAGGCTACAAACTCGACATAAGACAAAGCAACGGAGGATCCGACTCCAATCTCTTCGTAACACACGGATTTGAAACACTTCTCGTAGGAGTAGGAATGACGGACTTCCATACAAACAAAGAAAGCCTGAAAGAAAAAGACCTCTACGAAGCCGGCGACCTCGTATGGCAAATAATAAACGCACAAACCGAATAAAAAGTAAAGCAACAATAAAAGGATATGAATATTCATATCCTTTTTTATTATGTGTAAAAAAATACGTTTAAATGTTATTGAAATATATATCCGTAAGAAGCATGATGAAATGATTGAAGAAATTTTATTGCAAGCGGTGTAAAAACATAAAAAGCCATGAGTAAAATCATGACTTTATGTTTGATGAATTTGTTTGTGCAAATATTTTCAGAAATATTTATTTTGTGAAAGAGAATGAAGTTTTATCATTCAAAATTCAAAGTAAAAAAGCCATGAGCTTATTTATTTTCTCAAAGTTACCGAAAAAGGTATAAGTTCATGACTTTTATTTTTTAAAGAAGCATATATTTTGCTATAAATATTATCGCCAATATGTACATCAATATACTTATTTTATTCGTCTTTCCGCAGAAAAGATTGATAAGTACGTAGGAAATTACGCCGAATGAAATTCCTTCGGATATGCTGTAGAAGAACGGCATTGCAAGTATTGCCAAGTAGCATGGAACCGCTTCGGTTATATCACTCAAATCAAGTTTTGCAACTGAAGTGAACATGAGGAATCCTACTACTACAAGTGCCGGAGCCGTTGCAAATCCCGGTATTGCCATGAATATCGGAGATAAGAAAAGCGAAATTATGAACAGTACAGCTACCGTTACCGCGGTAAGTCCCGTACGTCCGCCTTCAGATACACCTGCAGCACTTTCTACGAAAGTCGTTGTAGTACTTGTACCCAATACTGCACCGATAGATGTCGCTACGGCGTCCGCCAGCAATGCTCCTTTGATATTCGGAAGTTTTCCGTTTTCATCAAGCATGTTTGCTTTTGTGGAAACACCTACCAATGTACCCAGTGTGTCGAATATGTCGACAAAGAGGAATGAAAACAATACTACAATGAAGTTGAATGTAAGTATCTGTGAAAAATCAAGTTTGAAAAATATCGGAGAAATACTTGCCGGCCAAAGCGATGCAATTCCGTTAGGTAAATGCGGGAATGTCGAGAATGCTCCCAATTCCGGATTGGGTACATAAAGTCCCGTTGCCTCACAAATCATGCCTAAAATCCAAGTGGCAAGAACGCCCCAGAGAATATTTCCTTTTACATTTTTTGCAAGCAGAATTGAAGTGAAAAGTATACCGAATATAGCAATTACAACCGGTGTACCCGTAGATGCAAATGTTCCTGCAGTCAATGCACCTTTGAATGAAAACAAAGATATTTTCGTTGCAGGATTTGCAACTATAATATTTGCAGTTCCCATTCCGATGAATGCAATGAAAAGTCCTATACCTGCCGAAACAGCTTGTTTCAAGTTGAACGGTATGGCATTGAATATCGCTTCACGAATATTTGTAAGAGAAAGCACTATGAAGATAAGACCTTCTACAAATACCGCAGCAAGAGCCATTTCCCAAGAGTAGCCCATCTGTTTGCAAACCGTAAACGCAAAAAAAGCATTGAGTCCCATACCGGGTGCCAATGCAAACGGGTAGTTTGCGAAACCAGCCATCAATATCGTGCCTATAAATCCTGCCAATGCGGTTGCAGTCAAAACTGCACCTTTATCCATGCCTGCGGCACTTAAAATAGACGGATTGACAATTAAAATATATGCCATTGTCATAAATGTTGTAATACCGGCGATGATTTCAGTCTTTATGTCGGTACCATGCTCCGTCAAATGAAACAGTCGATCCAAAAAACCGGCCCTTTTTTCCATAAGAAGCTCCTTTCGCAACCAAATATAAAATTGTACGTGAACATTATAAACTCTTATCAAATTTCGTGCAATATTTTTTGGAAATTTTGTAATAAAAAATGCGTAGTGATAGAATATTTCTATAAATAAATGTGAAAGGGCGGAAAAATGGGAATTTGTAATGTTTGTCCCAGAGCGTGCAAAGTTTTTCGTAAAAATTCAATAAATGATAAAGGTCAAGTAGGATATTGCCGTTTGGGATACCTGCCGGTAGTTTCACGTGCGGCGCTTCATCATTGGGAAGAGCCTTGTATAAGCGGTACGAAGGGTGCAGGAACGGTATTTTTTGCCGGTTGCAATTTATCTTGCGTATATTGTCAGAATTATGAAATATCCGAATTGCGTAAGGGCAAGGAAATATCCGTTGAGCGTTTGAGAGAGATTTACCATGAACTTATCGCACGAGGTGCTCATAATATAGATCTTGTTACGCCTACACATTTCACACATGCAATATATCAAAGTCTGAATGAAGAATTGCCGGTTCCGGTTGTATACAATTGCGGCGGTTATGAAAGTCGAAGTGCGGTTGCGTTTTTGAGAAAGAAAATTCAAATATGGCTTCCGGATTTGAAGTACTCGGATGAAGAAGCTGCAAGAAAGTATAGTCGTGCGCCGGATTATTTCAATAAAGCGACTGCCGCCATAGAGCAAATGTATCGGCAGACCGGTCCTTATGAAATGGGAAGTGACGGACTTTTGAAAAAAGGTGTACTTGTACGTCATCTCATGCTTCCTTCTCAATGGGAAAATACAAAAGGTGTATTGGAATATATAGCCGAAACATTCGATAAAGGACAAATACTTTTCAGTCTGATGCGACAATACACACCGTACGGCAGAGCAAGCGAATTTCCTGAAATAAACAGAAAAATTACGGACGAAGAGTACGAACAAGCTCAAGAATACATGGAAGAACTCGGCATAGAAGACGGGTACGTGCAGCAAAAAGAATCATCAAGCAAACAATTTATACCTCTTTTCGACTGTTCGGGAGTATTGCAAGATGACGGCGGAGATATTTGAATAAAAGTGTGATTATTTGTTACTCAATTTGCTTATAAATTTTTCTTCATTTACAATCATTCGTAAATGCTTCGCATGTCCTATTGTTTTTGTTTTTTCTTTTGCAATTGCTTCAAATTCCAATTTTTTCCCGTCGACATGAATAAGTTTTGCGACAACACTTATCTCGGAATTTACGGCACTTGGTGCGATGTGATCAAGTTTGATTTGAAAACCTACCGTTGTAAAACCTTTCGGTAGATGATTTTCCGATGCTTTTACGCAAGTTTCTTCAATGTATGCGCAAAGTACGGGAGTTGCAAGTACCGGAAGAGAACCGCTTTTTATAAATTTTGCGGTTTCCGTCGATTTGATTTTAAAAGTTGAAGTTGCATTCAATCCTGTTTTTAAATTCATTTTTTCCTCCTTCATAATATTTTAGCTTATTTTTTTAAACAAAACACTGATTGTGGTATAATTGAGAATATTAAATGTGTTTCGGTTTAAGTGAGGATTATTTTGGATAAATTTTTATTTCTAAAAAAATCTTGCGATATGCAAACAAAAAGAAAATATATTGTCATGGCGGCAGTTTTTTTCATATGTCTTGTTGCATTCGCTTTTTTTTATTTTTACGCTTTCGATAAAAGAAGCGGAAATAAAGAAGTAATGTTGGAAATACCGGCACATGCCACCGGAAGACAGATTTCAAAAATACTCGAAGATAACGGTATCGTAAGAAGTGCATTTTTGTTTCGTGTGGCGGTTTTCGTTACACATGAAGACGGTACTTTGCAGAGCGGTTTTTATAAATTGCATCAAGGTTTGACTATACGTGAAACAATTTCCGAGTTGCACAAGGGCAGACATGCGTTTATTACGATTACAATTCCTGAAGGGTCGAATGTTTACCAAATTGCGGAAATTCTGAAAAAATCCGGATTTACGAATACGGACGACTTCATAGATGTAGCATCCGACTACGGGTCTTTGAGTTATATGTACGGACCTGAAAGTGCGAAGATAAAAGCGGAAGGATTTTTGAAAGCGGATACGTATGATATACCCAAAGAGTACACTTCCAAGCAGATTTGCGATTTGATGTATAAAAGTACGGACAAAATGCTTGATGAAAATATACGTAAACGTGCAAAGGCAAAGAATATGTCTTTGCACAAACTCATGACTCTTGCATCTATGGTGGAAAAGGAAGCGCTTTTCAAAGAAGATCAAAAAATGATTGCTTCCGTAATTTTGGCAAGGCTCGAAAAAAATATGCCGTTGCAAATAGATGCGACAGTTCAGTATGTTCTCGATTGGAACAAAAAAGAATTGTCGGTTGAAGATACGAAAGTTGCATCACCCTACAATACATACATGAGAGTAGGACTTCCTCCCGGACCTATTGCAAGTCCCGGTATAGATGCGATAAATGCCGTACTTGATGCAAAAGCGGGAGAATACCTTTACTATGTCGCCACAAAGGACGGACATCATGTATTCTCGAAAACGTATGAGGAACATCAGGCACAAATAGAAAAAATTTATACGGAGGGGTAATGGATAAATTTGTTTCAAAAGTAATGAAAGAGCTTGAATTTGAGGCTGAAACTTACAATATACCGATAATTCGTGAATCCGAACGTCAATTACTTTTTAAAACAGTTTATGAAAACAAACCGAAAAGAATTTTGGAAATAGGTACGGCAATCGGATTTTCCGCATTGCTTATGGCCACGGCAAACGATGATGCAATTATAGATACCGTAGAAAAAGATACGAAAAGATTTGAACGTGCAAAAAAAGCAATCGAAGATGCAAATATGACGGAACGTATAAATTGTATTTCAGGTGATGCGGACAAGGTAATATCCGAACTTTCGGCAAATTACGATTTTGTTTACTTGGACGGACCGAAGGGGCAATATCTGAATCATTTGAAGAAAATTGAAAAAATACTTTCCGAAAAAGCTGTAATCGTTGCCGACAATGTACTTTTCAAAGGACTTGTAAAAAGCGTGGAATATCCTCCGCATCGGTATCGCACCATAGTTGTGAGACTGAGAGAATACTTGGAATATGTAAATCGTGAGTATTCTACTGTAATTTATGAAGAAGGAGACGGAATGGCTATATCATTTCGAAACAAATAATGGAAAAAATGGAGTTGTTGGCACCTGCCGGTAATATGGAAAAAATGAAAATGGCATTTCGCTTCGGTGCGGATGCCGTATTTTTGGCGGGAAAACAGTTCGGTTTGCGTGCATATGGCGGAAACTTTTCAAAAGAACAATTGAAGGAAGCCGTAGATTACGCACACGAGCGAGGTAAAAAAGTATATATAACGGTAAATATAATTCCACGTGAAGATGAATTGGAAGGGCTTGACGACTATCTCAAGTATCTTTATGAAATAAAAGTCGATGCGGTAATCGTTTCGGATTTGGGAATATTTTCCGTATGTCGTGAAGTGACACCGAATTTGCCGGTACATATCAGTACTCAAGCAAGCACCGCAAATTGGCGAGCGGCAAAAATGTGGAAAGATATGGGTGCCGAGCGCATAGTGCTTGCACGTGAAGTGTCCGTTTCGGAAATGGCGGATATACGTAAAAAAGTAGATGTCGAACTTGAAGTATTCGGCCACGGCGCAATGTGCATATCATGGTCGGGACGTTGTCTTTTGTCGAATTTTTTCACACACGGTAAAAGACAATCCAACCGAGGAGAATGTATACAGGCATGCAGATTCAAGTATTCCGTAATGGAAGAATCACGTCCGGGACAATATTTTCCGATAGAAGAAGACGAACACGGTACATATATTTTCAACAGTAAAGACTTATGTCTTATCGAGCATATACCGGAACTTGCAGAAGCCGGAGTATCAAGCTTGAAAATCGAAGGACGAATGAAAAGCGTATACTATGTAGCGGCAGTCATAGCTACATATCGAAAAGCAATCGATGCATACTATCGTGAAAAAGAAAATTACAAATTCAGACCGGAATGGAAAGAAGAACTCGAAAAAATTTCACACCGTCCGTACACGACAGGTTTTGCATTTGCCCAAGCGGACGAAAAAGCTCAGGAATACGAAAAATCACAACCGGTACAACCGTATGATTTTATCGGCATGATTAAAACATATGATGAAAATACGAAAACCGCACAAGTACAACAGAGAAATCATTTCAAAGTCGGAGAAATCGTAGAATGCTTAAGTCCGAGCGGAGAAGTATTTCCTTTGGAAATAGGAAAACTCACAAACAAGGACGGAGAACAAGTGGAAAAAGCACCTCATCCTTTGGAAGAACTTACAATGGAAGCTTATCGTAAACTTGAACCGTATACGATTATGAGGAGAAAAGCAAATGGAAGATAATTATTTATACATAGAAGTACGCCCGTCGGACGTGAACTATGTAAACAGAATATTGGAAGGATACGAATACTTGGGCGTTTTGACAACGATAAACACTCAACGCTCGACATGTGTAGTACATACGACAAAAGATACGAGAGATCTTGCAATAGACGTACTTACACACTTGGATGTGCCGGTGAAAATATTGAAAAACAGAGAAGATGCAAAATAAGGAGAAATCGAAAGATTCTCCTTTGTTTCACAAGGAGGAGTTTTTATGAACTGTAAAGGACTTGTAACCGACTTGTACCAATTGACAATGGCAAATGCACTTTTCAAACGAAACGAACACGAAAAGAAAGTTGTATTCGACAGATTTTACAGAAAAAATCCGTTTGACGGAGCATACACTGTAGTTGCCGGTATTTCACATTTAATCAAATTTATAAAAGAATTCAGATACTCTAAAGAAGATATAGAATACTTGCGAAGTCTGAATAAATTTTATCCGGAGTTTTTGGACTATCTTGAAAACTTCGAATTCAAAGGAAGCATTTATGCAATGAAAGAAGGTACAATTGCATTTCCGAAAGAAACTTTACTTAGATTTCACGGAACGATAACCGAGGCGATGCTCTTGGAAACCGGACTTTCAATGATAATGAACCACGAAAGTCTGATTGCAACAAAAGCAAGACGCATGCGCATCGCCGCAAAAAACGACATGCTCATGGAATTCGGACTTAGACGTGCACAAGGGCACTCTGCATCTCTGTGGGGGACACGTGCCGCAGTCATCGGAGGATTCAACGGTACATCACATGTCGAAGCCGGAAAACTTTTCGGACTTCCGGTCATGGGTACTATGGCACACAGTTGGGTAATGAGTTTTGATACCGAACTTGAAGCGTTCCGTGAATATGCAAGACAATACGATGAAAATATTATATTGCTTGTAGATACCTACAACGTACTTTCCGGAGGAATACCGAATGCGGTAAAAGTATTCAAAGAACTTCGAGCTGAAAACAGACTTCCAAAAAAATACGGAATACGTATAGACAGCGGAGATTTGGCATATCTGTCGAAAAAAGCAAGAGAAATATTCGACAAAGAAGGATTTGAAGATGCAATCATTTCCGCATCCAACGACCTTGATGAATACAGCATAGAACTCTTAAAAGCACAAGGTTGCACGGTCACATCTTGGGGCGTAGGTACGAAAGTAATAACCGCAGACGGGACAAGTGCATTGGGCGGAGTCTTCAAAATGTGCGAAAAAGAAACCGGAAACGGATTTGAATCGGTAATGAAAATTTCAAATGATGTTGCGAAAATGACAAATCCCGGAGTAAAAAGTGTAAGACGTTTTTACAAAAAGAAAAACGGTAAAATCATAACCGACCTCATGTGCCTTGAAAGTGAACCGATGCCGAAAGGTGAAGAATTTACATTCACCACCGAATCTGCAAACTGGCGTACGAAAACACTCAAAAAAGACAGCTACATCGTGGAAGATATGCTCAAACCGATTATTATAAACGGGAAAATCTGTAAACAACCTTCATTTGAAGAAACAATTGAATATTCAAAATCACAAATGAAATCGTTATGGCCGGAATACACAAGATTTCTGATGCCGCACCAAATGGAAATAAATACATCCGTTTTATTGCAGAAAAAGAAAAAAGAAATAATCAAGCTTGAATTATCCAAAAACAGTGCTGTCGAATAAATCAAATAATAAAAAAATTCAATAAAGCAAAAATCAATTAAGTGCTATAATGTATATGAAGAATAATGAAAAATTCTTGATAAAGGCAAAAATAAAGGAAGAAGGCGACAAGTATGTTAAAGTACAAAAATATATTGGTTCCTTATGACGGTTCCGACCATGCGAGAGAAGCATTGAAACAAGCGGTAGACATGGCTCAAAACTCCGAAGACTGCACACTTCACGTAGCATCTGTATGCAACATGGTGGCAGCGGTACGTAAATCGGACCAAGCATCAATCTCCGAAGGTAAACTTACTGCGGAACTTGCCGAAGACTCCGAAATGGAAGCAAGAGAAGCATTGAAAGAAGCTGAAAAATTAATACCGCAAGACCTTCCGGCAAATATGATTTATGAAATAGGATCACCGACACAAGTACTCTTGGAAATTGCAGAAAAATACAACTGCGATTTAATAGTTATGGGATCAAGAGGATTGGGACCTATAAAAGGAATATTTATGGGATCGGTATCAAGCTACTTGGTAAGTCATGCAAAAGTACCGGTATGCATAGTAAAATAACGAAAGGGAATCGCAAAAGCGGTTCCTTTTTTGTAAATAAAAAGAAAATAAAAAATGAATATTAAGGTATAAAAAAATGCTATAATTTTATTGCCTTTAATATAAAAAATAATGGTGATATAATTAATTAAACGACAACAAGTCGAAAAAATGATTATGGAAGGCGGAATTCAAATGTTAAATTACAAAAATATATTAGTTCCGTATGACGGATCCGATCATGCCCGCAAAGCGTTGGAACACGCAATCGACCTTGCACAATGTTCAAAAGAATGTAAAATGTATATCGCAACGATATTTTCAAAAGCAAAAGCTTTGAAACACAGTGAAGAAAAAAGCGTAGAAGAGTTAAGACAAATCGCAAAAGATGAATTGGAAAAAGCAGCAGCAAAAGTTCCTGAAACGGTAAAAAAAGAAACGATTTTCCTGGAAGGCGAACCAAGACCGGAACTTCTAATGTTGGCTGAGAAACATAATTGCGATCTTATAGTAATGGGTTCAAGAGGATTGGGACCGATAGAAGGAATACTCATGGGATCGGTATCAAGCTATCTTGTAAGCCACTCCAAAGCGCAAGTTTACATTATAAAATAAAATTAAGGACTGCAAAAGCGGTCCTTTTTAAATGCCTAAAATAAAAGTAAGCATGGTATTAAATAAAATATTTATAAAATAATAAGAACAAGTTGAAAAATACAGTTTATAAATGTTAATATAATATTATAAATATTGTTTTGTTTAGAGGAAACACGGAAACTCTTAAGCAAAAAATATTTTAACGTTTTTACTGTTTTATATTTTTTGAGGAGGAATTCTTATGAAAAAGATTCTCGCAATGGCAGCGGTAGTTGCTCTTACAGCAGGCGTATCCGGATACGCTGCAAACGTGAACGGCAATGTAAAATTTTCCGGAGATGTAAATGTGAAGTATTTGAATGTAAAAAACCATGATGATCCTATAGCTGCACGTGTACGTTTGCAGGCTGATGCAGATTTGACAGATGAAGTGACAGTAAGCGGACGTGTTGCTTTCAGTAATTTGTTCAATGTGGATAATAACGTTAAACATGTAGCTTTGGATCGTTTACACGTTGTTTATTCACCGGCTCAGGTTGAAGGTTTGAAATTGGACCTCGGACGTACAGGTGTTACATTGGGAAGCGATAAAGACGTTTTCGACAACAGCTTTGACGGTGTTGTTGTATCTTACGCAAAAGACCAATATGCAGTAGAAGCAGGTTGCGGTAAAAATCGTTTGTTTGAAAATTTCAATGTATTCACTGATGTAAAAGATGCGGATAACGTAGGATACTTGAAGGGTTCATTCGATGTAAATAATCAAGTGAAGGTTGGAGGATTCTTTGTACGTTCACTTGGCGAAAACAAGGTAAATGCATACGGAATTAACGCTAATGCCGATGTTGCCGAAAACGTTTCAGTATTCGGTGATATTGTAAAAGTTGATGCTCCTAAAGATCCGACTGTCAAGGTTATCGGTGTAAAATACGGTAATGTAAATGATACGGTAGGAAGCTGGGAAGCAAAACTTAAGTACTACGATAAAGATTCGAATGAAATTTTTGAAAATTTGGGAATTTCAGAAGATTTATCCATGTGGAAAGCGGAAGCAAAGGCTACCGTATATGAAGATGTAACATTGAAAGCTGCGTTGGAATTCAACAAAAAAGAAGCTGGAGTTAAAGCAGACAACACTTGGGGACTTGAATTCAACTACGCATTCTAATCGATTTAAAACGGTGGGGAAACCTGCCGTTTTTTTATTTTGTAAATTTTTACGGATGTGTAAGAAAAGTAATAAATCAAATGGTACAATGTACAATAGTATAATTATTTTTGAAAAGAGGGTGTTATATTGAACGACTTGAAAAATGCTAAAGTATTGAGTTTGATTTCCGTATTTATTGTGATGAGTATTATCTCATCGAAATTTCTTTCCATTCACTTTATAACGATGAAAACCGGAGTTACATTTATAGTAAGTGCGTTGACATGTGCGATATTCGGACCGGTAATTTCCATTATAAGTGTAATTGTTGAAGATTTTATCGGAAATGCTTTTTTTTCTTCCGCCGGCGGATTTTACTTTCCCTTCGTGATTACAAGAATAGTAACCGCACTCGTTTACAGTTATTTTTTTTACAGAAAAGATATAACGAAGAAAAATATTCTTATTGCGGTATTTGTAAATTCTCTTTTGACGAGTGTATTTTTAAATACATTATGGGTTTCTCAGGTTACCGGAAATACTTTTATTATGCAATTATATGCAAGAGTACCTATTATTTTATTTAACTATGTAATGAATAGCGTTGTACTCGTTCTTGTATTTCCTAAACTTGTACGAATTTTGAGAACGGAAATTTCAAGTATGAATGCTGCACCTTTGAATGCACCGTATAAAAAAAGTTCGGTGTGATTTTGTAAAAAGTACTTGCAAAATATGTAAAATGAGTTAAACTTTAATTTACATGGCGTACATGGTAAAATATAGGTGATATTTTACGTAGGAGTACGGAAAAAGGGGCATAAGAGAAAGGCGGAATAAAGTATGTTGGAATATAAGAATATTATCGTTCCTTATGACGGAACCGAAAATGCAAAGAAAGCACTGAGAGCGGCTGTTCAGCTTGCAAAATGCTCCGAGGATTGCAAAATATATATAGCATCGGTTTGTAATCTTGCTGCCGCTATGACAAGTTTCGATCAAACTTCCATAAAGGAAGGAAGTCTTGCGACAAAGATGTCGGAGGATATGGAATCTTTGAGTAAGAAACATTTGAGAGAGGCCGATGAAATCGTGCCTGACGACATAGAACATGAAATGCTTCTTGAAGTAGGTTCACCCGGACCGGTCATTCTTGAACTTTCCGAAGAATACGAATGTGATCTTATCGTTATGGGAAGTCGAGGATTGGGACAGATAAAAGGTTTACTTATGGGATCGGTGTCCGGTTACTTGTTGAGTCGCTCGAAAATACCTGTATTTGTAGTGAAGTAAGAATTTAAGGGGATCGATTTTTTCGGTTCCCTTTTTTATATCGGAGGTTTTCATGAATCATAGGCGTTGGCTAGGTAAGGAAGTAAGTAAATGGATTGATGAAAAAATAATAAATAAGGATACGGGAGATATAATTTTATCGCGCTACAAAAAAGAATATAGACAATGGCAAGGGGAAGCATTCGGTTTTCTTGCTTTTATTTGTGTGATTTTTGGTATCGGATTTATATTGTCGGGGTATTGGACCGCACTTACTCAAGATCAACGTTTTCAAGCTTCGATGTTGTTACCGGTAATATCGGCGATTATGATGATTGCAGTTGTAATTTTCGATAAAAAAATACCTGTTGAAGATGAGCCTTCACAATCGGCAAACGATGTTGAAGTTTCCGAAGAAGACGATGAAGTTGTGGCGGTTTCTTCACGAAAGCGGAATTTCCGTCATCGTATAGCAAGTGAAATAAAAGAGTTCGTTTACACTTTTCACGCATTGTCGCTTGTCGCCTGTGCGTTTCTTGTAATGGATTCTTTTAAAATGAATGATGATTATTACTTTATTTATTCCGCCGCCGCCACTTTTCTGCTTTTGCTTTCATATGTGACATCTTCTGCAGGAGCGGCAATTGTATCGGCAATAAGTGCAGTTACAGGAGCGGCATTGTCGGTATATTCGACATGGACGGAACTTCTTGCATGGTTTTATCTTATTTTGTACTTGCCTTTCATGGTAAAACTTTTGATTGAAAAAAGGCATAAATCTGTAATTGCATTTGCTTGGGTTTGGACACTTTGCATATTGTTTTTGATATTCAAATCTGTAAACAATTTGTTCTGGCAAGTAATGTTTCTGTCGCTTGCATCCACACTCACTTGGATGACCGGCGGAATACTTCACAAGCAAAACTATGTATCGCAATCATTTAAAATACTCGGTGCGATTTCCGTATTTGCGGTACTTTTGCAAAGCGGATTCGGTAATGTATGGCAAAATGTTTCCGGAAATTGGATACTTTGGATACTGTATGTACTGTTTTTGTGCATAGACGCTTTTTTGGTATTTCGTATGTTTATTTATAGAGAAGGCATGGCATTTCTTGCGGGATTTACACCGTTTTGCATGTTCATATCCGCAGTATGTGCAAATTTTGTACAAAACGGAAGTTTATCCGTAATTTGTATATCCGTATACAGTATGGTTTTGGCATTTGCACTTTTGTGGAAAGGTTGGAAAAGCGGAAATATATTGAAAAGATGGATAGGATTTTGCATTATACTTGCAATATCCGCAGTACGTATAATAGATTCGTCATTCAGTATGGTAGACAGAGGAATATTCTTTATCATTATAGGAATTGCAGCTGCAGTTATATGTGCGATATTTATAAAAATTGCGACAGTTAAAAGAAAAAGAAAACACAAAAAAGTTATTGCGGACAAAGATGACGAGCATATTTCAAAAGGAAATATCGAAAACAAGGAGGTAAGCCATGAATAAGAAAGCGACACTTCTTGCGATATTTATTATTGTAATAGCCGAATTTATATTTTTAGGTTGGATGAAACATTCATACAATACGACAATGGCGGAAGGAAAGGTATTCAAAGTACCGGCGACAATAAACTTCTCCGGAGATTTTTACAACAGAAATTATATACTCGTATACATACCCCTCTTTCAGACAAAATTGGAAGGCGATAAAAATTTGAAAGAAGGCGAAGAAATATATGTATCGGTTTATACCGACAGAGACGGATTGATGAGACTTGATCATGCACAGTCAAGTGAACCGGCCACAGGGGACTATTTCATTGCAAGAGTAAATTACATAGACAAAGGAACGGTAAACTTCAAATTTCCGGTCGACAGAATGTATGTAACAAAAGACGATTTGAAAAAGTATTCAATTGTCGAACTCTCCGAAAAAGTACAAGTAAAAGAAAAGAAAGGCGAAGATTCCGTAACGAAGAAGAAAAATGAAGTTACTGCACAAATACGTATAAAAGACGGGCATGTAGTCATAGAAAAAATTCTTGCAAGCGGAGCATCGGCAGACAAAGTTTTTACAACTAAAGGGAAAAATCTGAAAATAAAGTACTCGGACGGACAAACAACAAAAGATATTATAGAAGGACAGGAATTGAGTGAAGAAATAACGAATAAGGAGTAAAAATGCGGATACTTTTGATAAGGCACGGTGAAGCGGAAAAGGAAACCGCTTTTATAAAAAACAAAGACAGAAAACTTACTGAAAAAGGCATAAAAGAAGTTGAAAAGACATCTGAAATACTCTTTAAATATTTACAAAGTAAAAAGTTGAATATACATTCATCACCTTTTACACGTACAAAACAAACCGCAAAAATTATTGCACAAAAAAGTAATTCTCACATAGAAGAAGAAAAAGAGTTGCTGCAAGAGGACTGGACTCTTGTAAAACCGTTTTTGGAAGAGGATTGTATAAATATATTCGTAAGTCATCACCCTTTTATTCAATCGTATCTTAAAGAATTGACAGGTGCATACATACCTGTATGTACTGCATCATGTCTTGTTATCGACTATAATAAAGAGAAAAATAAAGGAATTTTGGTGGCATATATAACACCTCGAATATAGTAAAGAAGGTAAATTATGAAAAAATTACTTACAATAGCAGGATCCGACTCATCGGGCGGAGCCGGAATACAAGCCGATTTGAAAACATTCTCGGCATTGGGTACATACGGGATGAGCTGCATTTGTTCCATAACCGCACAAAATACACAAGGTGTAACCGATGTACAAAACATTAATGTAAAAACCGTAATCTCACAACTCGAAGCCGTATATGACGACATCGAACCGGACGGAGTAAAAACCGGAATGCTTTCAACGCCTGAAATAACACAAGCCGTAACGGAATTTTTGAAAAAGAGAAACAAATCACCGCTCGTAGTCGATCCGGTAATGGTTGCAACAACCGGTGCAAGACTTATGGAAGAAGCGGCGATAAAAGTTTACAAAGAAAAATTATTTCCCATATCCACACTGATTACACCGAACATTCAAGAGGCGGAAGTATTGGCGGACATGGAAATAAAAACACTTGAAGACATGAAAATTGCCGCAAAAAAAATAATGAATTATAAATGCAATGCCGTACTCATAAAAGGCGGACATCTCATAAATGATGCAACGGATTTACTCTACAACGGAGAAAGATTTATAGAATATAAAGGTGTAAAGTACGAAACGAAAAACACTCATGGAACGGGATGCACACTGTCATCTGCACTTGCTGTATACCTTGCAAAAGGATACACGCTTGAAGACAGTGTAAGAAAAGCGAAAAAATATATTACAAATGCCATAAAAAACGCAGTAAACAATTCTGTCGGACATGGAAACGGGCCGGTAGCGCATTTTTGGAATTGTAAATCGGAGGACTAAATGAACGCATTTTTTGCATACGTAGCAAGGATGAAATACATCAGAAGATGGGGACTTATGAGAAACTCATTCCCCGAAAACGATGCCGAACACACATTGCAAACGGTAATGATTGCACACGGACTTGCGGTAATACGTGAAAAAGTATTCAACGAACCATGTGATGCCGAACATTGCGGCATGCTTGCACTTTATCATGACGCAGGGGAAGTATTCACCGGAGATATGCCGACACCCGTAAAATATTTCACCGAAGAACTTCATGAAAAATACGCACAAATCGAAGATGCGGCAAGACAGAGATTGCTGTCCACACTTCCCGAAGAACTTCAAGAAACATACAGACCCTATGTCGCAGACATGGAAAAAGACCCGCTATGGCCGCTTGCAAAAGCTGCGGACGTACTCAGTGCATTTTTGAAATGCGCCGAAGAAAAACAAGCCGGAAATACGGAATTTGAAGAGGCATACCGTACAACAAAGAAAAAGCTTGAAAATCTGAAACTTAAAGAAGTGGATTGGTTCATGGAACACTTTGCCGGAAGCTTCCTTCTTACATTGGACGAACTTAATAAAATGTAGCTTGACCGAAGGCAATAAGCTGATATAATAAAAAAGTACTTGCGAGCGTGGCGGAATTGGTAGACGCACCGGATTTAGGATCCGACGCCTTGTGCATGGGGGTTCGAGTCCCTTCGCTCGCACCAATGGCGATATGGAAACATATCGCTTTTAAATTGCTTTTCAGCGTAAAACGTTAAATGAACTCTGTTGACGGTAAAAATACATCGACCTGAAAAGCGGTACATTTATGATTGCCATAACACTTGCATGACAATCTCAAATCATTAAAAATATGTCGATTTCAAAGAAATAAATATCGCCATAAAAATCGCTGAAAATGAATATGACCTGAATATGAATGAAAATTTTTAAAAACACAAAAATTTATAAGATATTCTTATGAATAAGAAATAAATAATAAACGTAAATAATACTGAAAAACTTGGAATAAAATAATTTAGTGCATAACAAAATGGAGTTTGATAATAAGACTTTAGATGTCGGCTGTCAAACTCCATTTAAAATTCAAGTACTTGTATTTAAAATTTCGGAAAACGGAAAAAATTACAAGCAAAAAGGCTCGTATTTCTACGAACCTTTAAAATTCAATTATTCTTCATCATGATGAGAAGTATCACGTGAAAGATTTACCTTTTCAAGAGGTACAAGGTGAGTCTTGTACTTAATCTTGTGAATAATGTAAATCAAAAGGAATATCGGAATACCTGTATAAGCAACGGATACACCGTACCAATCGATTTCCGGTCCCAAGAATGCTGTATAGTTCTGGCCTGCAGTAACGATAATACACATAATCAATGCGAGAAGAGGTCCGAACGGGAACCATTTAGCACGATAAGGTAAATCATCCAAACTTCTGCCCTGCTTTACATATGCACGACGGAAACGGTAATGACAAATTGCGATACCTATCCAAGTAATAAATCCTGCCAAACCGCTCAAATTAACGAGCCAGTCATAAGTCTTACCTTCACCGATGAACGAAGTGAGGAATGCAACCAAACCGAAAATTGAAGTTGCAATCAAAGCACGAGTCGGAACACCGCGCTTGTTGAGTTTCAAGAAGAATTTCGGAGCCTGACCGGATTCCGCCATCGAGTAAAGCATACGTGTGGAAACGTAAAGACCTGAATTACCTGCCGAAAGAACCGCTGTCAAAATAACGGCATTCATCAAAGAAGCTGCGGCAGGAAGACCGAAACGATCGAAAACCAAAGTAAACGGGCTTATTGAAATGTTGGCAACATCGGTATTGAGCAAATTCGGATCGGTATAAGGAATCAAGAAACCGATAACGATAAATGCACCGAAGTAGAACAACAAAATACGCCAGAAAATAGACTTGACGGCATGAGGAATATTCTTTTCGGGATCCTCACTTTCACCTGCAGCGATACCGATCATTTCAGTACCCTGGAAAGAGAAACCTGCAACCATGAAAATACTCAACATGGAAGCAAAACCGCCTACAAACGGAGCTTCACCGACAGTCCAGTTTGCAAAACCGGGGCTGGGATCGGGACCTAAACCCAAAATCAGGCAAATACCTGCGAAAAGGAATACCAAAACGGTAATAACCTTAATACTTGAGAAAACGAATTCACTTTCACCGAACATTTTCGTAGAAAGGAAATTCAAAACAAAAAGAATTACCAAAAACAAAGCACTCCAGAAAGCGGCGGGAGTATCGGGGAACCAATACTTCATAATCAATGCGCCGGCAACGAGTTCCGCAGCTAATGTAATTGCCCAGTTAAACCAGTAATTCCAACCGAGAGCAAATCCGAGAGACTTATCTATATAACGATTGGCATACTCCTCAAATGAACCGCTGATCGGCAAATAAGCAGCCATTTCTCCCAAACTTGTCATCAAAAAATAAACCATGACACCTATAAGAGCATAAGCGACCAAAGCACCACCCGGACCGGCAGTACTTACAGTTTCACCACCGGCAACAAACAAACCTGTACCGATAGCACCGCCTATAGCAATCATATTCATATGGCGCGCCTTCAACGAACGTTGGAGACCTCCGGGATTTTCCTTTTCTTGTCCTTCCATTTTATAATCCCCCTCTTTTTTTTTAGTGGTATTTTTTAGTTTTGTACATTATACGTTAGAAGATTTTAAAAATGCAATAATAAATTTTGCAGAAATCAAGTAAAAATGAAAATAAAAATATTAAAAAAGTAAAAAACAGGAAAATTTTAAAAAATATTTTTGTATAGAGGAAAAAGCGATATAAAAAACGAAAAAATTAAAAAATACAAAAAATACCGTTATAGGGGAGATTTTTAATCAAATATGAGAATAAAGATGGCATAAAAAATAACCATATATAATTGACTGAAAAAAATCCGAAATAAAATTCATATCGATATATGGCGAACCGTTTATATATAAAAATTTTCTATCAAGTTGTAGTAAGAAATATATATATAAAAGAATTCTATCAAATATTACTGATAATCGAATTAATGCATAACGGAAAACAAGAAAAAATATGCGAAAAATGTGAAACCTATATATATGTATATATAAGGAGTAGAAACAAAGAACAAACAAAACTTGCAAAAATTTAAGAAGTAGAAAAATGCAACACGAGTATATGCCTATTTAAAGAAACGAAATTGAATAAATCGAGTATGGACAAAATGAAAGAAGCATTTTGAAATAAAAAACAAATTAAAGGTAAAGTGAAAAAATACAATTAAGTTTATAAAAATTTTATTTGCGATATATTTTTTAGGCATATATAATAAAAAACATCTATAAAAGAATTAGGACATACCTATACTCGGAGGAAATATGAGAAAAAACAAGATTTTAAGCATATTATGTTGCATAAGTGCATTAACTGCAATTGCATTACCGGTAAATGCAAAAACAGATGAAAAATTAAAAGAATTCACTCTGCCGTTATTTCATATATATGGAATAAGAAACAAAGGAAAAACAAAACTGGCGGGAAAAATCGCACAAGAAATAAAGTACATACCCGCACAAATAGACGTAGTGGACAGCAAAAAAATAAAAAAACTCGGAGCAGACAATCTGCATAAAGCACTCGCATACGAAGCCGGAATAGTCGGAAACGTACAAGGCGACTCACCGGTAAAAAGCGAACCGAAAATAAGAGGATTTACTGTAGCAAACAGTAATATTTTAGTAGACGGAATGAAAGTGTTCGGTAATGAAGGGAAAAAATATTTAGGAATAAACCAAGATATCTACGGACTTGAGCGTGTAGAAATACTCAGAGGACCGTCATCAACCGTAGGTGGAGCAGGATCGGTAAGCGGACTTATAAATATGGAACTTAAAGCTCCCAAAGAAAATAATTTTTCCGACATGGAAATGAAAATCGGGCAAAAAAATGAAAAAGTAATTCACTTCGATTTGAACAGAACAAATGAAAATAAAACATTTTCCGCAAGATTTGTAGGAAGTATCGGAAAGAAAAACCTTTACATAGATTACTCCGACCATGAAAGACAATACTTTGCACCGTCATTTACGTGGAAAAAAGGCGAAAAAACAAAAATTATTTTAAAACCTTTCTATCAAAAAGACCACGTAAACGGATTTTTGGGAACAACCACAAACCTTTTGGGAGATCAAAGTATATTTGAAAAAATATCGGAAACATCATTTTTCGGTATAAAAGGTTGGGACAGATACGATGTGAAACAAAAAGGTATAAACTATGAAATTGAACATAAAATAAATAAAGAAATAACTTACACACAAAAAGGAATGATAAGAAAATCGAACTCCGAATCAAGACAAACAGATGCAAGATACGTTGAAATCGATCAAATACTGAAACGTGATGCGATAAGTGCAGATGCAAATACAAATACATACGGACTCGATCAATATATTACAATACACAAAGTAAACGGAAAAACACATCAAGATACAATAATCGGTGCAGACATTCACTACGACAGAAGCATAGTAAAAACATCACAACGTAAACTCAACTCATGGGGAATAGATGAAATAGAAGATTTTCTCTCAGGCAAGAAAACAAGAAAAGAACCTGAAAATGAAAGAAAATTCAGACCGTTGGACTATTCAAACAGAGAATACGGAATATACGCATCACACAATAGAGAAATAGGCAAATGGCACTTCTCTGCAGGAGTAAGAAGAGGATACTACTCAACCTACGGAAACCAAATCGGAAAAGAAGAAACACGAGCAACAACAGGAAACGTGGGAATGGTATACGAAGTGACGGACTCCATACTTCCCTACATACATTGGAACAACTCATTCCACCCCGTAAAAGGATTTGACAAAGACGGAAAACTTCTGAAACCCACACGCGGTAAAGAATGGGAAATAGGAATAAGATACGAACCGAAAAACACACACTTTAAATTACAAGCATCAATATATGACCTAAGAGAAAAAGACAAAGCAATAGTAACGGATGAATTTGCAGTCACACCGAACGGAATACTTACCATAAGTAAATCAATCGGAGAAGTACTTTCAAAAGGTTTTGAAATAAAAATGCACGGAGAACTTGCAAACGACTTGCATGTAACGGCAACATACAACAAAACACACACCGAAATACTCAAAGACCTCGACAAAAAACTCATAGGTAAAAAAGTACAAAATTCGCCGGAACAGACATTTAATATAATGCTCGAAAAAGACATAAAAAAATATAAAGACGGAGAACTTTCATTCGGACTCGGCATGAGATACACCGGACAAAGAACAAACGAAAAAAACACAATTGTACTTCCGGGCGTAACCGTATACGATGCAAATCTCACATATGAAAGAGGAAACAATACATGGAGATTGCAAGTAAATAACTTGTTGAACAAAAAATACACACTCTCAATTCAAAATCAAGGACAAAACTACCGAGGATTCAAAGGCGAAGAAAGAAACGTTACACTCACATACGAACATCGTTGGTAAAATATAAAACTGAAATCCTTTGCCGGAAAAAAAGGCAAAGGATTTTTTATTATGAAAATTAAAGTTATGTAAATTTAAAGACAAACCGAATATAAATTAAATAAAAATTGCAAAATCGTCCAAGATATATTACCATAATTGGTAATGATTATCATTTAAATTATTCTCTACGGAGGTACTATATGAAAATAAATAAAGGTTTACGGTATATGATTTTGCTCGCATTGGCAAGCGGAATCACATTAGGAGTATCTGCACAAGACAGTGCGAAAAACAAACAAAAAGATATTCCAAGTTTTGAATTGGGAACGTTTTACGTTTACGGAAATCGCTATAAAAATACATCCACGCTCGGCGGAAAACTTGAAAAAGAAATTAAATACATTCCTGCGAGTGTAAATATAGTAACAAGTAAGGAAATAAAAAAGACCGCATCGGATAATTTGGCAGAAGCGTTAAAATATGAAACAGGTATAACAGGTGATTGGAAGAGTAATTCCACAGTAGGATATTTTGCAAATATTCGTGGCGAAACCCTCGACAATTCAAATTTTCTTACGGACGGTATGAAAACATTCGGTTATGTCGGACAGCAAGTCATGAGCGAGAACGTTTACGGTCTTGAAAAAGCGGAAATTCTTCGGGGACCATCTTCCACTTTTAACGGTGCCGGTTCTGTGAGCGGTGTTATAAATATGGAACTTAAAGCACCGAAAAATGAAAACTTTTCCGAAGTTGAAGTAAAATTCGGAAGTAATAAACAAAAAGTTTTAAATTTCGATACAAACACGACAGACGGAGATAAATCAATCAGACTTGTAGGAAGTTTTGAAAAGAAAGATTTATTTACAAATAACTCGGATATTACACGTACATATATAGCACCTTCCGTCAAAAAGAAAATCGGAGATAAAACAGATGTAACCGTGAAAGTTTTTTATCAGAAAGACCATGTAAACGGAAGTGCGTTGCAACCTATGGAAAAATTGAAAAGTCATGCACACTTCGAAAAATATTCGGATAAAACGCTTTTCGGCGGTAAGGGTTGGCAAAATCAAGATGTAAAACAAGTCGGACTTAATGTAAGTTTCAATCATAAATTTGACAATATGTGGTCATTCCATCAAAAAGGTTTTATAAGAGATATTAAAAATTTCTCGAAAGATATTATGGCACCGAGTGTGTTTCCTATAAATAACGATGAAATGAGATTAATGCCTCGTGTCAACGATTACAAGGGCAGATCATACGGACTTGATCAATATATAAAGCGTCATGAAGAAAACGGAAAAAACAGTCGTGATACGTTTGTCGGACTTGATTGGCATTATGAAAATGTAGATTGGAAACAAAAGCAAAATTTCATGACAAGAAAATTATCCGACTTGGAAAAACCCGCAATAAATGAAATTGAAAATGCACTGAAAAACGGTCAATTAATGTCCGGTAATTATTGGGGACGTGAATGGGGACTTTATGCATCGCATAATGAAAAGCGAGGTAAGTGGAATTTCAGCGGTGGTATGCGCCGTGCCTTGTTTGTATCAAGTGATGACAATTTGAAAGAAATTTATGCCACTACGGGACAACTTGGTGTAGTGTATGAATTGACCGATGAAGTACTGCCGTATGCACATTGGAATAATTCGTTCAAACCGGTATATTTCCTTGATAAAGATAAAAATATTTTACCTCCGACAACCGGACGTGAATTTGAAATAGGTTTGCGTTACTTACCGAAAAATTCAAATGTAAAAGCAAGTATTGCAATATATGATTTAAGAAAACAAAATGTACCGGATCCGGTTAATAAAATTTTACCTAACGGATGGGCTATACCTGATTATTATCGCTCAATCGGAGAAGTTGCATCAAAAGGTGTAGATGTTTCATGGGAAAATAAATACGGAGATGTAAAGGTAAAGGCAAATTACAGCTATCTCGATTCAAAAGTGACAAAGTCCGCAACTGCGGATGAAGTGGGTAAACCTTCCGCAAATTCGCCTCGTCAATCATTAAGTTTGCGTGCGGAAAAAACATTTGGCGATATTACGGCAGGCGTGGGAATACATTATATAGGTGAACGCAATCAATTTAACCGTCAGAATCATAACAGTACCAAACTCGGCGGTGTGACGGTATTTGATGCATATGTTTCAAAAGAAAATAAAAACAGTTCACTTTCATTGGCGGTGAAGAATATTTTAAATAGAAAGTACTATACAAGCGTAACAAGTGATGGTGACGCATTTGTGGGAAGCGGACGTACATTTGTACTTTCATACAATTACAGAATATAAAATAAAACGGAGATTATTTCTCCGTTTTTTATTGCATTGAAATAAAAAATAAAAATATAGACTCGATTTTAAATTAAAAATTCATTTTATTATTGTTTAGTTTTATTAAAATATATAAATATAGAATAAAATAAATATAAAAATTTAATTGAATAAATTTTAAGTCGGGTATATACTGATTAATAATGAAAATAATTATCAAAAAGGAGGACTCATGAAAAATCATAAAATTTTTAAAAGTTTAATTTTGCTTGCATTGGCAAGCGGAATCACATTAGGAGTATCTGCACAAGACAATGCCAAAAGCAAGGAGAAAGATATTCCCGACTATCAATTGGGAACGTTTTACGTATACGGAGATCGTTATAAGATAAGAAGCAGACTTGCAAATAAAATACCTACAGCCGAAAAATATACGCCGGCAACCGTAAATACGGTAGATGAAGAAGAACTTGAAAAGAAAAATGCACGCACAATTCAAGATGCACTTTCAGACGAAACGGGATTAATCGGTAATTACCGCGGCGATATTCCATTTCAGAATTATGCCAAAATAAGGGGTATGGATGTGGCTCCGTCAAATTTACTTGTTGACGGTATGAAAGCTTATGATACGGGAATGTTTATTTTCAGTCCTGAAATTTACGGAATGGAAAAAGTAGAAGTACTACGTGGACCTTCTTCAACATTTCACGGTGACGGTTCACCGAGCGGTGTAATCAATATGCAAATGAAAGCACCGAAAACTTTTGATTATGCAAAAGGTGAAATACGTATCGGAACCAAGAATGAAAAAACGATAACATTCGACATAAACAGAACGAATAAAAATAATGAAAGTGCAATGCGTTTTGTAGGACTTTTGAGTAAAAAAGATTTATTTTTCGATCAATCCTCAAATACAAGAGTTTATTTTGCACCTTCATTTGAAAAACAGACGGAAAAAGATCGTTTTACAATTAAACCGTTTTATCAATATGACCATGTAGACGGATTGAAGGCACAACCACAGATAAAGTTCGGAAATCACGAATTTTTTAAAATTGTTCCGGATCGTGCATACATAGGTAAAAAAGGTTGGGATAAATTTAATTTGAAACAGTGGGGAACTGTTTATGAGTGGGAACATAATTTCAACAAAAATATTTCGTTCCATCATCAAGGTACGGTAAGAAAGACTACTCTTTTATCAAAACAAACATGGGGATTTGATGACGGATACGGTGGATTTAAGCGTGAAGGCACAGTTCTTGATTTGAAAGGTGATTCATATGGACTTGACCAATATTTGAGGTTACATAAAGACACCGATAAAGGAAGTCGAGATACCGTACTTGGTACAGATTGGCATTATGAACATACTTATCAGTCCGGTGAACAATGGGTTTGGCGCACATGGGAAAAGAAAGATATTCCGGATTTTTTGTCGGGCAGGAAAAAATGGGTGCCGAATGATTGGAAAGTTCCCGCGGTAAAAGAAGTAGTACCTGCATGGAGTAGAGAATGGGGTGCATATTTATCTCATACCGAGCATATAGGTAAGTATCATTTGTCCGGCAGCATACGTAGAGGACTTTATGATGTTTATACGAGTGATGATGTTTCTCCTTTAACTAATTTCAGAGAATATGCAACAAGCGGACAGATTGGTATTGTATATGAACTTACCGATGAATGGCTGCCGTATGTACATTGGAGCAGCGGATTCAGATCCAATATGGCATGGGATAAAGATAAAAGACCTTTACCGCCTACAAAATCTGATGAATGGGAAGCCGGAGTACGTTATGAAAGTCGTGACGGAAAAACAAAGGGAAGTATTTCGACATTTAAGCTTACACAATTTGATGTACCGGCATTGGTAGAACAAAAAGGAGATTTACCACCGATAGACCCTAGTGAAGCATACGGTAAATGTAATATAAATCCCGATGAAGGGCCGACTGAAGACAGTCAATATGAATGTTTGGATAATTACGAGAAAGAATATAATGAAAAACATGAAAAAGACAGACCGACATTTGATTGTTTTGAAAGAGTAGGAAAAGTCGGTTCAAAAGGTATTGATTTAAAATTTGAAAAACAAATAAATCCGACATGGAATGTAAATTTATCTTATAGTTTCCTTATTGCAAAAGTATTTGATGATAAGCCTATAAAAATAGATTCCGAGTTCGATTCGAATGTAAATCCCAATGTAGATCCGAAGAGAATACCGAAGTTGGTCGGTAGAAGAGGCAGAGCAATTATGGCCGAAGCACCGAAACATACATTTTCAATTCAAACGGAAAAAGTTATTAATCAAAACAAAAAAGGAAAATGGATTTTAAATGCAGGTTTGCGTTATTTCGGTGAAGCACTTGATGAAACAAATACAGTAAAAATCCCGGGTGCGGTTATTTATGATTTGGGACTTACCTATGAAAGAAAGAATGATAAATTCAGTTTGCAAGTAAAGAACTTGTTTGATAGAGAATATTATGTAAGTCTTTATCAAGATCATCCGAAAAAGGTTAAAAGAGAAGATATAAAAGATATTTTCCCGATACCGGAAGGTACAGATCCCAATGAAATAATTGAAGATCCACGTCCCAATATCGGATTTTTAGGTGATGAAAGAACGGTTATGTTTACTTACAGTTACACATGGTAAAATGAAAACTCCCGTTATGATGTGACACAAAAAAGTTAGACTTTTTTAGCGTAGCAGTTTATATGGCTGCTACGCTATTTTTATGAAAAATTTATAAATATACAAAAATATGATTTTTACTTGAAAAATATTCAAAAAGTAAAATAATAAACAAAATTCGTTATGAAAAAATTTTATATCGGCATGAGTGCTCGTGTTTCTCGAAAAAATTTTATAGTACGGTATAAGTAAATTAAACAAAAATATATTTAAAATTAGAAATAACTTCATAAATTAAAAATAAAATAGAGAAAAGTGCTAAATAGTGTATGCTTATTTACCTTTTTCAAGCTTTATTGTATAGATAAAATTTATTTTTTATACAAAAGATTTTACAAATAAAAAAAGAAGGTGTATAATCGGTTCTACATTCGAAAAAAGGAGATGCATTTTTAAAATGTCAGAGAGAACACTCTGGAACAAGGATTTTATTCTTGATACGGTTATCAATTTTTTAGTTTATTTGATTTATTATCTGTTGATGGTTATTATTGCAGTCGTTGCAAAAGATCAGCTCAACGCATCAATGGGTGAGGCAGGTCTTGCTTCCGGTATCTTTATTTTGGGTACATTGGTTGCACGTTTGCAATTCGGTAACAATATTGAAATTTACGGACGTAAAAAGACATTGTACGGCGGAATGATTTTCTACCTTATTACAACACTTATGTATTTCTACATTCCCAGTCTTACAATGATGTTTGTAGTTCGTTTCTTGAACGGTCTTGCATACGGTATTACATCCACCGCTACAAATACAATTGTCACTGCATGTATACCGGGTTCCAAGAAGGGTCAGGGCGTAAACTACTACGGTTTGAGTACAAGCTTGGCAGCGGCTGTAGGTCCGTTCCTCGGTATGATATTGTTGCTCGTTGCCGACTTCAGAATGATTATCGGATTCTGCTGCGCATTGATTGTGCTTTGTATGATCGGATGCTTCATGCTCAATATCAGAGAAATTAACCTTACGGAAGAACAACGTCAGGCTATGAAGAAATTTTCCGTTTCAAATTACTTGGAACCGAGAGTATGGGCAATTTCTTTAGTAGGATTTTTGATGGGCTTTTCGTATTCAAGTGTTCTTACCTTCTTGGCATCTTATGCTCGTGAAATAAATCTTGTAGAAGCAAGTACATTGTTCTTCGTATTTTATGCCGGTATTATTACACTTACACGTCCGGCTACAGGAGTGTTGTTTGACAGAAAAGGTGAAAACTCCGTACTTTATCCGTGTTATGTATTCTTGGCTTTGGGAATGTTCCTTCTTGCAATTACTACAAAATCTTGGGAACTTCTTCTTTCCGGTATATTCATCGGATTGGGTTATGGTACATTCATGTCGAACGGTCAAGCTGTATGTATAAAGATTACACCGCCGGCACGTGTCAGCGTTGCACTTTCCACATACTTCGTAGCACTTGACCTCGGTATAGGTGTAGGACCTTACGTACTCGGTTCATTGCACGATATGATGAACTTCTCTCAGCTTTATGAAATTTCAGGTGCGATAGCAATAGCATGCTTGATAATTTACTACATATTCCACGGAAGACGTGCAAAATCACTTGCATACGTTCCGGAAGAAACGAAAGTAACCGTACTCAAAGCGGCTAAAAATCAGTAATTGAAAAAATTGAAAATGAAAAACGATTTACCCGAAGAGAAATATCTTCGGGTTTTTTCATATGCTTTTTGTAAGAATTGTATATGAAATATAAGTAAGAAGCGATATTCTTATGATATAATATGATAATCAGTATCAATTACAACGAAGGAAATATTATGTCTGAAAGAATTAAACTTATAAAAGATTTTTACAAGCAATGGAAAGTACTTGCGATACCGTTTTGGAAAACGAAGGAACGTTACAAAGTAGGAGTTTATCTTTTGATTGCACTTGCGTGCGACTTGATAAATGTATATACAACTGCAAGACTCAGCGATTGGTCACGAGATTTTTTCAATTCACTTCAATCTCGAAACTTGGAAGAGTTTATGACACAGTTGGGAATTTTGTGTATTCTTGCAAGCGTAAGTCTCGTACTTTTTGCAAACCAAAAATTTTTCTGCAGTAAAGCTATACTTATATGGAGACGTTGGCTTTCCGCACATTATGTAAATCGTTGGCTTTCATCTAAATGTTACTATCGTGAAACGGGACTGGGAAATTTGGATAATCCGGATCAACGTATAGCACAGGATTTGCAATTATTTCCTGCACTCACGATAAATATGATATTCGATTTCATAGACTCCATAGGGTCATTGGGAGTGTTCTCGGTAATTTTATGGAAACTTTCAGATCAATATATAATACTCGGATACCATGTACCCGGAAGTCTTTTGTGGATAGCGATAGCATTCGTCATAGTCGGTACGTACTTCACGCACCTTATCGGTAAACCGCTCATAAATCTCGAAAAGCAAAGTCAGAAAATAGAGGCGGACTATCGATACGGACTCATGCGTATACGTGACAATGCAAAGGCAATCGGAGCATACGGCGGAGAACTTTACGAAGAAAAATCACTCTCGGAAAGATTCAAACACGTATACACCGTTTGGATAAATATGTATATAAAACGCAGACATATGAATTATTTCCACTCCGGATACACGCAACTTTCGGCATATGTACCATATATCGTAGCTGCACCGCAATACTTTGCAGGAGCATTTCAAATGGGTGAAATAATGCAGACCGTTCAAGCATTCGGCGGAGTAAGAGTTGCCCTTTCGTGGTTTATATTCAACTATTCATCACTTGCGGAATGGAAAGCTACGGTAGATCGTCTTATACAATTTGAAAATGCGATAAGAAAGAGCGAACGACAGAAGAATTTCATAGTAAAAGAAAGTGACGAAGAAAAACTTCTCTTAAAAGACATCGAATTGATACTTCCGGACGGTAAAAAACTTGCATACATACCGAAACTTGAAATAAATAAAGGTGAACACGTAGCACTTTCCGGCCCGTCAAATGCCGGTAAAAGTACACTTCTTTACACGATAAAAGGACTTTGGGGATACGGAAAAGGTACAATAGAAAAACCGAAAGGGAAAGCGATATTCCTCTCACAAAACCCCTACCTTCCGATAGGAACCATAGCGCAAGTACTTACCTATCCGGATGAAAAATTGAAGCTTCAAGACAAAGATGTACTTCATGCACTCGAAAAAGTGAAACTCGATCATCTCAAAGGGAAAATTCATGAATTCAACAATTGGGAACTCATACTCTCCGGCGGCGAACAGCAAAGACTGGCACTTGCACGTATATGGGTACAAAATCCGGATTGGGTATACATGGACGAATCGCTTTCCGCAACGGATATTGAATGCAGAAATGAAATTTTGAAAAATATTGAAAAAGATTTCCCGAATATTACCATATTTGCAATACATCACGATGAAAAAGTAAATCCTTTCTATGATCGTGAATTGAAATGGGAAGAATTGAATAGGAAAAATTAATGAACGAAGCACAAATTTGGGACGAAAGATATAAAAATTTCACAATTGAAAATGAAAAAGAAAAAAGAAATGAAAACTCCGTATTTTATAAATTTCCCGAAAAAATAAAAAATGCACTTGATATAGGTTGCGGAACGGGCGAAGATTTGAGAAATTTCGCAAAACGGAAAATATACGTCACCGGTTGGGATATTTCCGAAGTCGCAATAAGTATCGCAAAAAAATTTACGGATGAAAAAACCGGAAAATACATAAAGTACGAAATCGGCGATTGGAAAGAACTCGCAAAGAAAACGCCGAATGAAAGCTATGATTTGGTGTACAGCGTAATGGGACCGGACATGGCGAATATTAAATCCGTACGTGAAATGAGCAGAATGTCGAAAAAATACATACGATTGCTGCAATTTCAAGACGGTAAAGCGGACATATTCGAAGCGGTAAACGAATATTTACAAAAAGAAAATATTGAAGGAAAAGAAGAAAACGAAATAATAAAACTTCTGAAAAAATTGAATTACAAGTACGAAACCGAAATTGTGGAAATAAAGGATAAAGTCACACAACCGGCAGAAGTGTGGCTTTCATACATGAAAAACGGAGAAAATACCGAAGAAGAACTCGATGCGGCGAAAAGATTTTTTGAAGAAAAAAGTATAAACGGAAAACTGACGGCGAATATAAAAGCTACATACTTGCAAATCACATGGAAGAAAAATTGAAAAATTGAAATTAAAATAATGTATAATATATTACAGTTTACAAAGTGAGGAGGTAAAAATGTTAACAAATCCTGAGCACACAACCGAAAGAATAACGGGTTGGATAAAAAAGTTTTTTGATGAAAACGGAAAAAAATCATATGCAATTGTCGGAATATCCGGAGGAAAAGACTCCGCAACGGTAGCGGCGTTATGCGTAAAAGCACTCGGAAAAGAACGTGTAATAGGAGTACTTTTGCCGAACGGAGAACAAAAAGACATTGACGATGCAAGAAAAACCGTAAAACTTTTAGATATAAAAAATATCACTTTGAACATAAAAAAAGTAAATGAAAGCATGCGTGAAATGCTTGAAGAAAGCGAAGAAATGAAAAAAATCTCGGGCAGAAACGAATTGACCGAAGATGCAAAAATAAATATCATACCGAGATTACGTATGACCGCACTGTATGCAGTTGCGCAAATGTTTCCGGAAGGCGGAAGAGTGGCAAACACTTGCAATTTATCCGAAGACTATGTAGGATACTCGACCAAATTCGGCGACTCCGCAGGCGACTTCGCACCCATAGCGGGACTTCTCGTGGAAGAAGTGAAGCAAATCGGAAAATGTCTGGAACTTCCCGATGAAATAGTTGAAAAAACTCCAAGTGACGGACTTTCCGGATTAAGTGACGAAGAAAAAATCGGATTTACATACAAAACGTTGGACAAGTACATACTTACGGGAATATGTGAAAACGATGAAACGAAAAAACGCATAGACGGTATGCACAAAGCAAACTTGCACAAACTCAAAAAAATTCCTGCATACGAACCGGATTCATTGGACAGAAAGCTTACGGTGAAATGATGAAAATATATGAAATAACCGGCATGCACTGCAGTGTATGTAAAAATCGTATAGAGAAAAGTGTAAAAGAAATAAAAGGAACTCAAAACGTATCCGTAAATATCCTGACAAACACAATGCAACTTGACGGAAATTACAACGAAAAAGAAGTATTTGAAGTCGTGAAAAATTTAGGATACGGAATAAAAGACAAAAAAGAAAATACAACCGGCGAAAAAAGTACGATGAAAAACCATCGTACTTTAATTTCTATAATACTTCTTATAATTCTCATGATTTTCTCTATGGGAGAAATGATCGGAATACATACTCCGCTGAAAATAAATATTTCCATGCAAGTAATTTTGAGCGGCGTAATACTGATATTGAATAAAAAACTTTTGAAAAGCGGTCTTAAAACGTTTTTGACGTTCTCATTCAATATGGATACACTCATAACACTCGGGACGGGTATCTCATACATTTACAGCCTTATCGTTCTTTTTATGAACTTAGGAAATATAACGCATGAGATATTTCACATGATTTACTTCGAATCGGCTGCGATGATAATTACTTTTGTCGGACTTGGGAAAATGCTCGAAGAACGTACAAAAGGGAAAGTATCGCAAGCATTGAGCGAGCTTATGGAAATCATGCCTGCAAAAGCGAATGTTGTACGAAACGGAAAAGAAACGGAAATAAATGCCGAAGAACTGAAAATCGGAGAAATTTTCATCGTACGGACGGGTGAAAGAGTACCGGCGGACGGAATTGTCGTGGAAGGACGTGCCGTACTGGACGAATCATCACTCACCGGAGAAAGTAGCGGAAACGTAAAAAAACTCGGCGACAAAGTACTGTGTGCAACGGTGAATACACAAGGACACATTACATGCAAAGCGGAAAGTACGGGAGAAGATACGACACTTGCCAAAATAATAAAACTCGTAAACGAAACCGCATCGCAAAAAGCGAGTGTGGCGAAACTTGCGGACAAAATTGCGACAATTTTCGTATTCTCGATAATAATTATTTCAGTATTGACATTCATACTTTGGTACATAATCGGTGAAAACTTCGCATTTGCATGGGAGCGTGCCATAAGCGTACTTGTCATCTCATGCCCCTGTGCATTGGGACTTGCCACACCCGTAGCGATAATGGCCGGTAGCGGAAAAGCATTGAAAAAAGGAATACTCTTCAAGAACTCGAAAGCGCTCCAAGAAGCCGGAAAATGCGACACGATAATATTCGACAAAACCGGCACCGTAACAAAAGGAAAACTCGAAGTTGGAGAAATATACGCCTATGAAACGGACGAAAAAGAATTTCTTGAAAAAATATATTCAATAGAAAAGAAAAGCATACATCCGACAGCAAAAGCGATATGCGAATATGCGAAAGTGAAAAACACTCAAACGAGAGAGGTTGAAAATTTCGAAGAAATAATCGGCAGCGGAACAAAAGGCACGATAAACGGAAAACAAATAACTACAGGAAAACTCTCATTTGTAGAAAAATACGCAAAAATACCTGAAGAAGAAAAACGGAAAGCAAATGAAAAAGCAAGAGAAAACATCGTGGTATACGTATCCGAAAACGGTAAATACATCGGATTTGTAATACTGTCCGATGAAATAAAAGAAAACGCAAAAGAAACAATCGAGCAACTTCAAAAAGACGGCAAAGAAATAATATTGCTGAGCGGAGATAAAAAAGAAACGGTAGAAAACATTGCAAAAAAACTCGGCATAAAAAAATACGGAAGCGAACTCCTTCCGCATGAAAAAGCCGAAAAAATAAAAGAAATTTCAAAAAATCATAAAACTATAATGATCGGTGACGGTACAAACGATGCAGTTGCACTCATGAGCGCACATGTAGGTATCGCAATAGGAAAAGGCACCGATGTGGCGATAGAATCTGCAGACATAGTTTTGATGAAAGAAAATCTCGAAAGCATTTGTGAAACCGTAAAAATTTCCAAAGACACACTCAAAACCATACACGAAAATTTATTCTTCGCATTTGCCTACAATATAATACTGATACCCATAGCCGGAGGAATACTTGCACCGATCGGAATATACATAAATCCAATGTGGGCATCACTTGCAATGTCGCTCTCAGGTACGAGCGTGGTACTTAATGCACTGCGTCTGTACAAATCTGAAAAAGAAACGAAAATCAAAAAACGAAAAATAAAAAGAAAAGAGGAAAACAAAATGCAAAAAACAATAAAAATCGAAGGAATGATGTGTTCACATTGTGAAAATACAATAAAAAAAGCACTTGAAAATTTGGATGGAGTGGAAAACGCAAACGTAAATCATGAAAGTGGAACCGCAACTGTAAAACTCACAAAAGAAGTCTCGGACGAAACACTTAAAACGACAATAGAAAACAAAGATTACAAAGTAATTGAGATAAAATAAATTTAAGAAATTGCAAAAAGCGGAAAAATAAAAATAAAAATAAAAAACATTCAATACATGCTTTATATAATATGTATTAAATTAAACGGAAAGTATATATAAACAAAATGTTATAAAACTAAAAAGAGATAAAAATATGTACCGAAAGTATCGACAATCTCGAACTCTTATGTTATATTTTAAATCGTAATTCATACATAATTCTTAAAATGTTTTAAAATTACAAGCAATAAATGATAAAGACAAATATAGATATACAGTAGATGTAATCTGCGATAAAGTTTGCACGAAAATGAAAACTTGAATTTGTCTATGTTTTTTGTAAAAGAGAATATTGTATATAGAATTCATCTTTTGCAGAGTATAACAAAAACTTGGAGGATAACATGAGAAAAATTATATTGACCGGAGCTGTATTGGCAATGTTGACAAGCGCCGCACCTATGGTACACGCACAGATTGATCCGGATGTACAGGCGGAATTGAATAAGAAAGTAAATCAACAAGATTACAATGATAAAATAAAAGAGTTGGAAGGTAAAGTAGACAAGGCAAATGGTCTTGACAAAAAAATTGATAATATTGGAGATTCATTTAATCAGTATCAGACTCAAAATAATGAAAAAGTAGATAAAAAACTTGATAAAGATAAGTTGCAAGGCGAATTGACTAAACAAAGACAGTCTATTCTTGGTGATGTTGATGGTAAAATTAAGCAAGCAAAGGATGAGTTGGAAGGTAAAATCAATGAAAACAAAAAACTCATACAAGGAGATGACGGAAACGGCGGATTGAAAGGTGATATTAAAAAACTTCAAGATGCTATAGGAAAAGATCATAAAGAAGGGTTAAGAAAAGAGATTTATGATGTAACTAAGGATAGTCAAACAAATAAATTAGTTTCTAAAAATAATAAAGACATTTTAGAGGGAGTTGACGGAAAAGGCGGATTGAAAAAGGATTTCGAAGATTTAAAGAAGGTTGTCGGAAAAGATGCAACTGAAGGACTTCAACAAGCCGTGAAAGAAAATGCAAATAATATTACTCAAGCGGATACTAAAGCGGAATCTGCAAAAGATGAATCGGCGGCAGCCAGTCGATTGGCGTTGGAAGTAAAACAAAAGATAGATGCGATGGCAAATGGACAGAACGATGTGAAGAAAGACATCGCCGAACTCGGCGGACGTATCAATGTGACCGGTGCAATGTCTGCAGCACTTGCAGGACTCAAACCTCTGCAATACGACCCTATGGCACCCACACAAGTAATGGGATCTGCATCCACATACGAAGGTCAGCAGGCATACGCACTCGGCTTGGCACACTTCACATCGGAAAACCTCATGGTACATGGTGGCGTATCATTCACAAACTCACACAAGTACATGGCAAATGTCGGAGTAACATACAAATTCGGACACTCTGCAGAAAAGAGCATGATACCGATGCGCTATCAGGCAGGACCTATTTCCTCAATCTACATAATGCAGAAAGAAAACGAAATGATGAGAGAAAAAATGGCGCAGCAAGAAGAAAGAATTGCACAACTCGAAGAAATGATTATGAACATGAAAAAATAAATATTTCAAAAAAAGTCGACCCGCAAAGTCGGCTTTTTTCTGTGGTATCTCACATGTTTTTATTAAAATAAAATTCATAGTTGATACTTGTTATCAATACGATTATTATAATAGTGAAACGGAATTTGAAATGAAAGAGGGAAAATATGAAAATAAGTAAAGAATTTTTGGAAAAAAGCAGAAAAAATTTCTCCTCCGACAGAGGAAATCTTATCGCACAGAGAGCGTCTGTAAATAACGGTATTATGAAAGCCGCTTTCAATCGTTTCGAAGACGATACGAACAGACATACTTTCAATATAGAACTTAAAGAAAAAGACATCAGAAATCAAAAGAGATCCGGAAGATGCTGGATGTTTGCAGCTCTCAACGTAATGGAATACGAACTTTGCAAAAAATACAATTTGAAAAGCTTTGAACTCTCAAAAAGTTACACACTTTTTTATGATAAACTCGAAAGATGTAATTATTTCCTTGAATCCGTAATCAAAACCGTAGAAGAAGATTTGGACGGAAGACTTGTAGCGCATATATTGACCGATCCGATGGGAGACGGCGGACAATGGGACATGATTAAAAATATTATCAACAAGTACGGACTCGTACCTGCATATGCCATGCCGGAAAGTGAAAACTCCTCCTGTACATCCGCATTGAACGACTACCTGACAAAAGTTTTGAGAATGTATGCAAGAGATTTGAGAAACTCTTATGAAAAGGATAAGGATTTGAAGAAACTCGACAAAAAAGTCGAAGAATTTATGACGAATATTTACAATATTCTTTCCGTTTCACTCGGTACACCGCCGACAGTTATAGATTTCGAAGCAAGAGATGAAAAGAAAAAATTCATTTCATACAAAAATATCACACCTCAAGAGTTCGTGAAAAAACATATCGGACTCAATCTTGACGATTATATTTCATTAATCAATGCACCGACAAAAGACAAACCGTACTACAAGTCATACACTGTGGACTTTTTGGGAAATGTTACCGAATTGGACCATGTAAAATATGTCAATGTGCCGATTGACGTAATGAAAAAAGCGGTAATCGACCAATTGAAAGACGGTCATCCCGTATGGTTCGGCTGCGATGTAATACAATTTTTCGATAGAGCCGGATCAAGACTCGACTTGGAAAGCGTAAAAATATTTGATTTGTTCAACGTAAAATATGATTTATCCAAAGCCGAAAGACTCGACTACAAAGAATCACTCATGACACACGCAATGGTATTCGTAGGTGCAGATGTAGACGAAAAAACCGGAAAAGTAAACAGATTTAAAGTAGAAAACTCATGGGGAAAAGACTCCGGCAGCAGAGGCTACTTGGTAATGAGCGATGCATGGTTCGATGAATACATGTATCAGGCACTTATCAACAAAAAATATCTCTCAAAAGAAGTTGTGGAAGCATACGAAAAAGAACCCATACATCTGAAACCCTGGGATCCGATGGGTTCACTCGCATAAAATATTAAAAACAAATACAAAAAGCCGACTCTATGAATGTCGGCTTTTTTCGTGCAATTTTGTGTATTCTCCATGATATAATGTTAAATATAAAATTAAAGGAGTGTTTTGTGTGGAAAACGTGAAATTACATGAAATTTATGAGGTTTTTGTACGTGATTTGGGAGTGCATGGAGAAGGAATAGGAAACGTGAACGGATTTACGGTATTCGTAAAAGGTGCATTGCCCGATGAAATTGTAAAAGCTGAAATTACGCTTGTGAAAAAAACTTACGCACTCGGCAAATTGATTTCGATTGTAAAAAAATCTCCCGATCGTATCAAATCGCACTGCATACCGGACGTGACTTGCGGAGCGTGCCAAATACCCGAATTGTCGTATGAAGGACAATTGAAATTTAAACTTAATCGTGTAAAATCGGTTATTTCACGTATCGGAAAACAAGATGAAAACAAAGTGCTTCCGGTAGTGTCGGCAACGCATATCGTAGGATATCGCAATAAAATGTCCATACCGATAGGAACTCAAAACGGAAAAGCGGTATCGGGTTACTACAAAAGCGGAACACATGAAATAATTCCTTCCACCGACTGCATGATACAGAATGAAACAAACAATAAACTTGCAAAATTTGCACAAGATTTCATAAATAAAAACAAAATTACCGTATACAATGAAAAAACACACAAGGGCAGTATGCGACACATCGTGGGACGCATAGGCGACGACGGAAAACTTATGGCTGTAATCGTGACTTCCACAAACGAACTTCCTTGCAAAGAAAAATGGATAGAAGAAATGAGAAAGAGCGTTCCCGAAGTTATTTCCATTTACCATAACGTACAAGATAAAAAAACGAATGTCATACTAGGAAATAAAATGGAACACATATGGGGAGAAAAAACACTTAAAGCGTCCATCGGAAAACTGACATTTGAAATCTCACCGTACTCATTCTTCCAAGTAAATAAAGAACAAGCCGAAAAACTCTACGAAAAAGCACTCGACTTTGCAAACCTTTCCGGAAATGAAACGGTAATAGACGCATACTGCGGAACGGGAACCATTTCATTGTACTTGGCACAAAAAGCAAAACACGTAATAGGAATAGAAATAATAAAAGACGCAATAGAAAACGCAAAAGAAAATGCGAAAAGAAACAAAATAAAAAACGTAGAATTTCACGCGGCAGACGTAGCGAAATACCTGCCCGAACTGGCAAAAAAAGGTATAAAAGCGGAAGTCGTGGTATTGGACCCCGTACGTGCCGGCTGTGACGAAAAAGTAATAGAAGCAATCGGGAAAATAAATCCTGAACGAATAGTATACGTATCCTGCAACGTGGCAACACAAGCAAGAGACATAGAAAGACTGTCCAAAAAAGGCTACAAATTAATAAAAATACAACCGATAGACATGTTCCCCCAAACCACCCACGTAGAAACGGTAGCGTTGATACAAAAGAAGTAAACTTAGGAATCCTGCATTTTAAGCAGTTCTACAAGCATTTTGTCTTTGAAAAAGATGAAGAAGGATACGTCAAAAAGACTTAAAAAACTATATGGATGTAAGAGTAGTTTTGAGACTGGTATGAGAAAACACAAAAAATATAATTAACTCATTTTGTACTTTCTACAAGAGTAGCTTAAAAAGCTGCTCTTTTTTTACTGAAGGGAGTAAGGATTCGTTACATCCTTTTTCAAAAAATAAAAAACAATCACAAGCCAATTTTACATATTCGCTTTTATAACATATAATAAAAGCGTAAACGATAGGAGGCAGACTATGAATACACTTAAAGAATATATACAAGAAAATTTAGTAATCACCAACAAAGAAGCAGAAGAGCTTGGATATAGTAGATATAATTTATCAGAATTAACAAAGAGCGGACAATTAGAAAGATTAAGACCGGGACTATATCAATTAAAAGGAAAAGTAATAGACGATTTTGTTTTAATATCATCTAATAGCAATCGAATTATATTTTCCCATCAAACAGCCCTATACCTCCATGACCTATCAGATAGGACCCCAAATTTATTTCATATATCTGTGCCTCAAGGCTATAATGCAAGCCATATCAAAAAGAGATATGAGGATCTACAAGTTCACTATGTAAAAAAAGATTTATACGAACTAGGAAAGACAGAAATAAAATCACCCCAAGGCAATCTTATCCCAGTTTATGATATTGAAAGAACAATATGCGATATCATAATCGACAGAGAAAAAATAGATAAGCAAATTTTTACAGAAGGCATAAAAAGATACTTTAAATCACCAAATAAAAATCTAAGACGAATAATAAAATACAGCAGACTATTTAAAATAGAAGATGAAATTAGAAAATACATGGAGGTATTATCGTGATTAATATCGAGAGTATAAAGGGCAAAATAAGAAATTTGGCAGAGAAGAAAAATCTAAAGTCGCAAGAAATTCTGCAAATATATTTCTTTGAAAGATTTTTAGATAGACTGTCTAAATCACAATACAAAAATAATTTTGTAATAAAGGGAGGATTTCTAATATCATCTTTAATCGGGATCGAAAATAGAACAACTATGGATATGGACACAACCATTAAAGGCATAGCTCTAAAAGAAGAAAGAATAAAAGAAATAGTTCAAGAAATTATTAATATCAGTGTTGACGATGGAATAAAATTTGAAATAAAAGACATCTCCTATATTAGAGAAGAAGATGAGTACGAGAACTTTAGAGTTTCACTAATAGCAAATGTTGGGAAAACTAAAAACTCTATGAAACTTGACCTAACAACAGGAGACGCAATAACACCAAGGGAAATAGAATACACCTATCCATGTATCTTTAGCAAAGAAGCTATAAAAATAATGGCATATCCGGTAGAAACAATATTAGCAGAAAAATACGAAACCATAATCAGAAGAAATATAACAACAACACGAATGAGAGACTTCTACGACCTATATACCCTCTACAAACTAAAAAAAGACCAGATAAACTATGAGATTTTAAAAGAAGCAATACAAAGAACCTCAAACAGAAGAGGAAGTCAGGAGATAATGCAAGACTATAAGGAAATAATCGATGACATAAAAGGAGATTCATACCTAAGATCCTTGTGGGAAGTATATCTTAATGAAAATAAGTATATTGGAAATCTGACCTTTGATAAAGTTGTTGATGTAGTGAGAATCGTCTCGAAAACAACAAGTTGATGTAAGTAGACAAAGGATTTTAGGAAAATAAATATAAAAGAAAAGTTTGATGTAGAAGGTAAAAAGGAGTATTAAAATGATTTTAAAAAAGATGAAAGTCAAAAACTTTAGATTATTAAAAAATTTTGAGTTAAATTTTAAAGATGAATTGTCGCTAGTTATAGGTAAAAATAATTGTGGAAAAACATCATCCATTATTGTTTTAGATAAAATGCTAAATTCATCTAAATTATTTTGGGAAGATATAAATTTAGAATGTCAGAAAGATCTTTATAAAAAAATAATTGGGTTTGATATAACAAAGCTGGATGAAGTTCAATTATTAGAAACTATTAATATGCAATTATTTATTGAGTATAATGATAATGATTCATATGAGAATATTCAAAAATTCATGATGGACTTAAATCCAGATAATAACATAATAGTTTTAGAATTTATTTCGTTAATAGCTGCAAAAAAAATTATAGAATTAAAAAACATTATGAGTGAAAAAAATATTGAAGATTTTAAATCATTTTCCAAATTTATGAGTAAGAATTTTGGAAACTTCTTTGAAACGAAAAAATATTCAAGAGGGTTTGATGTTGAAGCAAACAAAATAACGCAAGATAGATCAGAAGAAATTGATAATAAAGATATTCAAAAAGTCATTAAAGTGGCAGGAATAAGAGCTGATCGAGCGGTTTCTAATGATGATCGTAATCATGTTTTATCAAGTTTAACTGGTAAATATTTCAGTTCTTATAAAGCTGCAAAAGATGAAAGTGAATCGGTATTTACAAGACTTGAAGAAAAATTGGAGGAAGCCGATAAAGAATTATACAAGATTTACAATGGAGAAAAAAGTGAAGCTGGAGAACCTATTGATGGTATTTTTAGTGATGTTATAGATGTTATTAAAACTTATGGTGGCGCAGAAAATGGAATTGATATAGCAATAGAGTCATCTATTTCAGAGAAAAATTTATTGTCAGATAATACAAACTTAAGTTATAGACAAGGGGGAGATTGTTCGCTTCCAGAAACATATAATGGGTTGGGGTATTTGAATTTAATTGGTATTTTATTTGAGATTGAAACCAATATACAGGAATTGTTTGAACAACCAGCAGATATAAATCTTTTATATATTGAAGAACCTGAAGCACATACACACCCTCAGTTACAGTATATATTTATAAGGAATATTAAATCTCATATCAAAGCACATAGAAATAAGTTGTTGAAAGAAAAGAATAAGCAGTTGCAGATTTTAATTACTTCGCATTCATCACATATAGTTTCTGAATGTAACTTTGATGACATTATATATTTGAAGAAAAACGGAAATACGGTTATAGCTAAGAGTTTTAATTCTTTAAAAGAAGAGTATGGCGGAGATGAACAGAAAGGATTTAAGTTTGTAAAACAATATCTTACAATGAATAGAAGTGAACTTTTCTTTACTGATAAAGCTATTTGTATAGAAGGAGATACTGAACGAATTTTAATGCCAATGATGATGCATAAGATTGATAATAAAGAAAAGCCAAAAGCAGATCTTATACCACTATTATCACAGAATATTTCTATAATAGAAGTTGGAGCGCATTCACATATCTTTATTCCATTATTTGAGTTTTTAGGTATTAAGGTTTTAATAATCACAGATATAGATGCCGCTACTAAAAATAACAATGGGAGATATGTAAAATCACACCCTCAGGAAGCAAAGTATACAAGCAACGCTTCCATAAAAGATTTTTTCAAAGATACTTGTCTTGATGAGTCAAATAATGAATTTGAGGAACTTTTAAAAAAAACACCTGAGGATAAAATTAAAAATAATATAAGAATAGCTTATCAAATACCGGAAACTGATGGTGAGTACCAAGCAAGTAGTTTTGAAGATGCATTTATAGCGTTAAATAAAGCCTTTATATTAAAGAATAAAGAGGGGCTTTGTGAGTACGGAGCTTTAAAAGATTTTTCGAATGATGAAATAGAAAATGGTGATTATTATAATTTTGCTTTAAATAATGTAAAAAAGAAATCGGCATTTGCATCAAGCTTATTGTATTTTGATGATGAGAATGGAGAAGAAGATGAAAAATGGGTAGTTCCACATTATATTGAGGAGGGCTTATTATGGATACGCTAACATTGGAAAAAGAAGTATTAGAAGCTCTTAAATGTATAAAAAATGGTGAAAATTTTATTTTAGAAGGTGGAGCAGGAAGTGGAAAAACATACTCCTTAATTTCCTTAATAAAGGCACTCACAGAGGAATTTCCAGATATTAAGATAGTATGCATTACATATACAAATAATGCAGTTGCCGAAATTTTATCAAGAATAGAAAATGAGAATATTTGGGTTTCAACAATACATGAGTTTATATGGGCTCTTATCAGAAAATATCAGAATGAAATAAAAAATATTTTAGTTGAGCTTATTAACGATGATAATGAAAAGAACTTTAAAAAGCCAAAAGATTTTTCTGAGGATTTAATTTCTGAAGAATATTTCGAAAATCTTTATGTTGATTATGACGAGTATTATTCTGTAACGCCAAATGATGAAAATATAGTGAAAATCAGCCATGATCACATTTTGATTGTTGCAGAGAAAATGTTTGGGAAATATAAAAAAATAGCGGACATTTTAAAGGATATTGCAGATTGTATTTTTGTTGATGAATATCAGGATACAAGTCCTTTAGTTGCTGATATTTTACTAAAGCATCTTGAGCAAAGCAATAAGAAAAATGTGATTGGTTTTTTTGGAGATTCAATGCAGTCTATATATGACGACGGAGTTGGTAATTTAAATCAATATAATTTAACTAAAATAGTAAAGACGCAAAACCGAAGAAATCCAAGAGTTGTAATCGAAGTAGCCAATAAGTTTAGAGATGATGATATTGAGCAAAGACCTTCAGAAGATATAAACGCACCTAATATGGAGAATGGTACTATTAGAGAAGGTAGTATTAAATTTTTATATGGAACTGGAACAAATGATTTTATAAGTGTAAAGGGGAAGAATATTTTTGAATCTTGGGATTTTTCTGATGGAAAACAAACAAAAGAGTTAAGGTTAACACATAAATATAATGCTGGAATGGCGGGATTTAAAGACTTATATAATCTATATAATGCTGATCTAATAATTACGCTTATAAGCAAGATAAAGAAAAAAATTGGTAAGGGAAATTTAGATAGCGAAAAGGCCTTGGGAGAACTGGCGTTAGAAGTAGAACCGACATTTAAGAAATTAGATTTGCTGGAACAAATTAACGGGAATGAAATTTATCAGTCAATATACAGTGTTTTAGAAGATATGTCATGGGAAGAAGCTTACGAAAAATGTAGAATTACTAAGGAATCACTTATGTCATATAAATTAAATGGGATGAATGGTAGATATGAAGCTAATTCTTATAGAGATAGGATTTTACGCAGGTTAGATATATTAGAGGAGATTATTGAATTATATGAGGCTAATAAATTTAATGATTTTCTACGAATAACAAAATTTTCTATTCATAATAGAAATGATAAGATTTGTCTTAAGCAAGCAATTGGTTATCTTGTAAGTGAAGATAATCAAACGATAGAAAATGTTTTAAAATTTGCGGAAGTAAAAGGGTTACTCAAAGAAGATGAATTATTTAGCGATTATATTTTAAATAAAGGGTTTTATTTATGGGAGAGAATAAAAAAGATAACATTTAATCAATATAGAAAAAGTGTTTCATATTTAAAAGAATTTTCACCAATTTGTACTCAACATAGTGTTAAGGGTAGCGAATATGACAATGTACTTATTGTATTAGAGTCTGATTGGAATAAATACGATTTTAATACTTTATTTGGGAAAGGATCTCTGAACTCTAATGTTCAGAAACGCACAAAAAGATTATTTTATGTATGCATAACTAGAGCAAAAAAGAATTTAATAATATATATGCCTACTGATGATCCTGACGTATTAGAAAAAGCTAAAGAGTATTTTGGAGAAGAAAATGTTATAGATATCTCTTCGATTTAATTGAAAATCAGGTACTATTTCTACTTATGTTTTATGCTGATTTTTAATATTATTCCATAGAATAAAAAAATATAATTACTACTTTTATTTTAAGAATACTCTTGAATAGGGGTATTCTTTTTTATTGTATTTACTTAGAATATTATATGTAAGTTTGGAAGGTTATTTTTTAAATTTGATAGATTGATTTGAAAAATAAAAACATAATCATATTCGTTAAAATACTATTTGATGTATCTAGTTTTTATTAAAAATGTAATATTGTTCGTCTGATATTTAATGACTTATAGTAGGTATTAGATTTTATATGATTTGAAGACCAATAATACTTAAATTTTGATATGTCTAACAAGATTTATTTTGATTTATTAAGAAGTAGGGAATGGATCTGCTATATTTCTTTTGATAATTTTTCTATCTGTTTATTCATTGATTCGATTTCATTTTTGTAAATAATTCCAGTTGTATTAGTAGCTTTTGCAATCTGCTCTATGTTAGTTGCATTTGAAAGTAGCCATTGTAGGTTTCTAAATGGTTCTAAATCTACTACATAAATTTCTTTTTCCAATACACATTTCCTAAGAAAGTGGGACATAGTTTTGCAATTTGCAAGTTTCATTTTCTTTTCAAAAACTTCTTTCTCTTCCTTAGTTAATTTTATTTCTATTCTTTCATTTCTAAATCTATTTGCCATTT
>NZ_CAMUNF010000004.1:0-121352 GCF_947090205.1 Dialister micraerophilus | reverse complement strand
GTTTTGCATTTTTTCGTTGTACTGTTTAGTTTTCAAAGAACCGTGTCGCTCTTCATGCGACTCAATCAGTATAACACTTGTGACATTTTCTGTCAACTTGTTTTTTTACCGATTCATGCCGTCGAGTGACGACAAAAGAAATAATATCACTTATAGTTTTTTTCGTCAAGCATTTTTTTGCTTATATTTCTACTCATTTCACTTCTTTTTATCGCACATACTGCAACTAGTATTTCTCTATTTTTTATACAACTATATTTTGTATGTAGTTCCTTTTTTTATTTTTATGTTATAATTAAATCAAAATTCAATGAGAAGAAGCTTCGGATGAAACCATTATTTCGTAAAATTTCTACTTAGTTTTCGGAAAAAACAACATGCTTTTCTCACTCTGTGTGAACAAATTATATTTTGGTTAGTTGTAAAATGAAATCGGACACATAAAAATACAAGCAGGAAAACCTGCAGTAAGATGAATTTGACCAATATATCTGCTAAAAGGGGTATCCTGCATGTCTCAACAGCATTCTAACACAAAGAAATGTTCTTTCCAGCACTTGACGCCTTATCAGCGCGGGCAAATCCAGGCTCTTATAGAACAAAGAATTTCCAATCCATATTGCAAAGCAAGTTGGGATTTCTCGTTCTACCCTATACGAAGAACTTTTCAAGGAGCAGATTGCTCGACTTTCATCCGCTACATAATTTTTCTGAGTAACTGTCCGATTTAATATTGCAATTTAATAATGATTTCTATTTGACTTAAGGAGGAAGAATGGAATTAAAAGAAATAGGGAAAATACACAGTCCTTACAAAACAGTAAAAGAAGCGCCACGGCAGGGAAAGCTTTCTGATAAATCTTGTGAGATTGAAATCTTTCCGGCTTATGAAGCAGCACTGCTTCATGTGGATGAAAGGAGATATTATGTGGTTTTATATTTTGCCCACGAAGCTGACCGCACGGTCCTGCAAACAGTGCCGCCCTGGGCAAAAGAACCTTACGGCGTATTTGCCTGCCGTTCGCCGCGCCGGCCGAATCCCATCAATTTATGCGTGGTCAAGCTGGTAAGGCGGGAAAAGAACAGGCTTTTTGTAATCGGGCTGGATGCCGTTGACGGAAGCAGCCTGATTGACATAAAACCCTATGTGAAAGAACTGGATGAAGCGGAAGCGTAGGCAATAAATCATTCTGTATATTCCAGGCATGTCCGCTGTTGACGGTCCTGTCCATGTGAATGGCCACGGACGGAATCAAAAGCGTCGGATGGTCAAGAGATACCAGCTTGGAAATAATTTGCCTGTTATCTTTTACAAACAGACGTCCTACTACGGAAAGAGGGCGGTCAAGCCAGGTACTCATAATCATTCCGCCATAGCCTTCTACATTGAGACGGGTGTATTTGCCGTCCCGCTTAATTTGCCAGGAATCTTCTTCACGGATTTCCGTGAATCCTGCATAGAGAAGGGCTGCTTTGATATGACGGACCGCATGAAAAACTAAAGGGGATTTACTGATAAAGTGCAGTAAATCCCCTTTAGTTTCTTCAAAAGATATATCCATATTATTTTACTTTATTGACTTTTCTCTGGTAAACAGCTTCTGCCATGCGGGCCCGTTCGCGAATGACGGGGTTCGTGGAATTGACGGAAGCGGGAGAGAAGTTACTCTTGTAATGCAGTTTTTTGGTGGATTTTTCCATTTCCTTTACCTGAATAGTGCCTGCGATTCTGTCATATACATAGGTATAGGTGCAGGTGCCGTCCGCCAATTTTTCAACCGCTACAAGTTCAAGAATTTCATGGCCGTCAGTGGTCTTTTTGTAACTGGTTTCGTCCAGGTCTATGGTAAGAACATCATTATATTTCCATATTTTTCTGCAAATATTTTCTTATATGCAATAAAAAACATCTCGAAACTTTTCCGAAATGTTTTTTGTATTCTATAAATTTTTATGCTCATCAATCTATTTTGATTGCGTAGTTGAGCCATACACGATCTTCTTCTGCACCTTGCTTTTTGTAGAATTCTTTTGCTTTCGTGTTCCAGTCTGCAACTGTCCACTTTATATTCCAGCAGCCATGTTCTTTTGCCACTTCTTTTGCTTTTGCAATGAGTTTCGTTCCGATTTTCTGTCCACGGAATCCTTCTTTTACGAAGAGTTCTTTCATGTGCATGTACGGTTTGTTTTGTGCCGTATATTGTTGGAAGAAGTACACGAGTATGCCGGCTATTTCTCCGTCTACATCCGCCACAAGACAATTTGCAACTTTTTCTTTGAACATTTTCTGTTTTACGAGTTCGGGAGTTATCACAAATGTTCCTATGTAATCTTCAAATATCGCCAAGCCTTTCATGAGTTCCCATGCTTGTGCAATATCTTCCTCTTTTATAGCTCTTACTTCTACTGACATAATATGCCTCCTGTAGTATCAAACACTTTAATACACCTTGTATTACATATTAAATATAGTCCTTTTTTTCGTCCTGTTCAAATTTATGTTTTTTATTGTTTAATATTAAATTATTTTTAAATACATTTCTGTATTTCATCGAACTTTAGGTATTTTTTTATTTATGATTTTCACAGTTTCGGTTTTTCGTTGCTGTATTTGCAAATCGTTCATAATATTTTTTTATTTTTTGTGTGTCGGGCATTCCGAAGAGTCTATGCATTGCTTCTGTCGTAATGAGCCATGTTTTGCCGCTTTTTCTGCAGTCTTTTCCTTCGACAAGTCGTGCGTTTCTGTGTCCGGAACCTATTGCCGATGCTCGTACTTCTTGTGGATCTTTGTTCCATATGTATCCCGCTTCTTGTGTAGTGAGTATGAACAGGAGCGGATTAATTTCGGTTTCGATTTTTATTTTTTCTTTTTTATACAGTGTCACGATTGCGTTTTTTGTCAATAGTATTGTGTTTTTGTATTCGTGTTTTTCTGTTTCTTTTATTTCCGATATGTCGTTTTTGAATTGTTTTGCATTTACTTCGTATTTTTCTTCTATTTCTTTGTCCGTCATGACTTCGTTTATTATGTTTTCCGGAAGTTTGAGGTCATCGGTTTTTTCTTCGTTTTCTTTTTCGTATATATATATTTTCCCGTTTTTTACGAGCAGTTCGGCTCCTCCGACTATGGGGCGTCCTTCCATGTATGCCCTGTATATCGTTTGCATTTTCATTTTCGGGTATGTGCCGATTATTTTTATTCCTTGTATTTCTTGTGTTTCTCCCGTTTTCGTTTTTGCGTTTTCGGTGAGTATTATTTGTGTGGAGTGTGCAATTATGTCTTTTTCGCTTTTTCTGTAAATCAGGTAGTCTTGGAGTGCTTTGTATGCGATTTTTGTGTCTTTTATATTTGTTTTTATTTTCATTTTTTCTCCTTTCTTCGATTATACACTGAAATATTTATTTCATTGTATCAAGTTCAAGAAGGAAATATTTATTTCATTGTATGTAAGTTCCAAAAAAATTGAAGATACTCGTTTGAATATCTTCAATAATTTTCAGCCGATCGTTTCCGCTATGCGCCGCATTGTTGCGAGATCGATTTCTTTGCTTTTCCCGAATATGTCGCATCTTCCTATTATGCTGTATGTTTTTCCTTCGCTTTGTATGAAAAGTTCTCCGATTTGCGCACGTCCGCCTTTTCGTTTTTCACGATACTTGGTTTTCATTCCTTCGCGCGGAAGTTTTATTCTTTTGTTTTCGTACATTACCACGAGTTCTTTTCCGTCAGTTTCTATTTTGTAGTCGACTATGTATATTTTTTTAAGTTGTCGCATTACAATTACGCACACTATTATGGCGGGCATTCCGATTATTGCGCCGGCGTACATAAATCCGGTGATTGAGTTTTCCGACATTTTTACTGCCGTTTCAGGTGAAATATTTGCTACAAGCATCGAAATTATGAGCGCCGTAAGTATAAGTGAGCCTGCAAATGCCGAGCCGAGTACGGTTGTACTGTTTTTCTTTCCTGCTTTGAATCTCCAACGTTTTACAGTTTTTTTCATATTTTTATCCTTTGAAATATTTTATTCCGCTTTCAAATATCGGTTGATATTTTTTGCCTGTTATATTTTTTGCAATGTTTGTTCCGCATCTTTCACTGTGTCCCATTTTTCCCAGTACTCTTCCGTCTTTGCTTGTAAGTCCTTCTATCGCATATACGGATCCATTCGGATTGTATACGGGGTCGTATGTGGCTTTTCCTTCAAGGTCGGTGTATTGTGTTGCGATTTGTCCGTTTTTCGCCCATTCGATTACTTGTTCTTTTGAAGCTACCAGTCGCCCTTCGCCGTGACTTATCGCTATGTTGTGGAGTTCTCCGACTTTGCAGAGTGAGAGCCACGGTGATTTTACGGATACTATTTTGGTGGTTACATACTTGGATACGTGTCGTCCTATGGTGTTGAATGTAAGTGTGGGTGCATTTTCGCTGAGCGGTTTGAATTCTCCGTAGGGTACAAGTCCAAGTTTTATTATAGCTTGAAATCCGTTGCATATTCCCAGTACCAGTCCGTCACGTTTGTGCAGAAGTTCTTCGAATGCTTCTTCTATGAGTGTGTTTCTGAATACTGCCGCTATGAATTTTCCGCTGCCGTCCGGTTCGTCTCCGGCTGAAAATCCTCCGGGGAACATTACTATTTGTGCTTTTCGTATACGGTTTGCGATTTCTTTTACGGATTCTTTGAGTTCTTTTGCATCTCTGTTTCTTAGTATGAATGTATCGGTTTTACCTCCTGCTTTTTCAAATGCTCTTGCCACGTCAACTTCGCAGTTCGTGCCGGGCATTACGGGTATAAATACTTGAGGTTTTTCCGTGTGTATTTTTATATTCGCTTTGTACTTCGTTTCACTTTCGGGAAGTTCCGGTACGTCTTTTTTCTCGTCTTTTGCATATTGCGGGAAAATATCGTTCATCGTTTTTTCGTATGAAGTTTGAAGTTCTTCGAGTGTTATTTTTTCAGTTCCGATTTCAAATATTCCCGCTTTTGCAGTTCCGAGCAGTACGGTTTCTTCTTCTTGTAAGTATCTTTTTGCGTTTTCATTGTCGATTTCGACAATTATAGAGCCGTATGAGTTCGTGAAGTATTCTTCCGCTTTTATTTCATCCGTAAGTTTTGCTCCGATACGGTTTCCGAATGCCATTTTCGCAAGTGTTACCGCAATTCCGCCGGCATCTACCGCTTTCATGGATTGTATATTTCCTTTTTGTACTTCTTTGTAAATGAAGTCGGCATGTTTTTTGAATATTTCAAGGTCGGGCATTTCGTCTTGTTTTCTTGTTTGTTTGAAGAGTATAAGTGCGTTTCCTTCTTTTTTTATTTCCTGTGTTACCGCTTCGGATGCTTTTCCGATGTTTACCGCAAATGCGATGAGTGTCGGCGGTACGTGTATGTCGTCATAGGTTCCGCTCATGGAGTCTTTTCCGCCGAGAGATGCTATGCCGAGTTCTTTTTCCATGTAAAATGCACCCAAGAGTGCCGCTGCCGGAGTTCCCCAGTCTTGTTCGCTTGTAAGTTTTTTGAAGTATTCTTGCAATGTGAGGTGTGCATTTCTCCAGTTGCTTCCCAATGTAGTGAGTTTCGTGAGTGCAAGGAGAATTGCATATGCCGCTCCGTGGAACGGACTCCAGCTTGCAAGATAGGGGTCGTATCCGTGTGTCATGTAACTTGCCGTGTCGGTCGTACCTTTTACCAACGGTATTTTTACAATGCTGCCGTCAGCTGGTGTTTTTTGGTATTTTCCGCCGAAAGGCATTATGACCGTATTAGCTCCTATTGTCGAGTCGAAATGTTCCGCCATACCTTGTTGCGATGCGTTGTTCAGTTCGCTCATGGAGTCTATCCATGTTTTTTTGATGTCTTTTATATTTTTTGTTTTGAAATATCCGTTTTCTTTTGCGTCAATTATTTTTGCGTTTCGACAATACCTTGTACCGCTTGTATTTATGAAATCTTTTGAAAGGTCGGCTATAATTTCACCTTTCATATGTATTACAAGTCTGTGACTGTCGGTAATTTCCGCTATGACGGATGCTTCAAGGTTTTCTTCTCCTGCGTATTTTATGAATTGTTGTGCATTTTTTCTGTCGACTACTACCGCCATACGTTCCTGTGATTCAGAAAGTGCGAGTTCCGTTCCCGACAGTCCTTCGTACTTCTTTTGCACCATGTCGAGATTGATGTATACTCCGTCCGCAAGTTCACCTACGGCTACCGCAATTCCGCCGCCGCCGAAGTCGTTGCATTTCTTTATGAGTTTCGTTACTTCTTTTCTTCTGAACAGACATTGTATTTTACGTTCGGTAAGAGGATTTCCTTTTTGTACTTGTGACGAAAAGTCTTTTATTTTTTTACTGTCACGCTTTGCCGATGAGCCGGTTGCTCCGCCCATTCCGTCACGTCCCGTTCGTCCGCCCAGAAGTATGACGAGATCTCCTTCTTTCGGCTTTTCAAATATGATATCTTTTTCTTTCGTTGCGGCAATTACCGCCCCGGCTTCAAGTCTTTTTGCTATAAATCCGTCATGGTAGTATTCCTGTGCTTGCCCTGCCGTAATTCCGATTTGGTTTCCGTATGAACTGAATCCTTTTGCGGATTCGGTGACGATTTTCATTTGAGGGAGCTTGCCTTCAAGTGTTTTTTCAAATGGTGCATGAGGATCTCCGGCGCCGCTTACTCTCATCGCCTGATATACGTATGCACGTCCCGAAAGCGGGTCTCGTATGCATCCTCCGAGACAGGTTGCGGCTCCGCCGAACGGGTCTATTTCCGTTAAATGGTTGTGTGTTTCATTTTTGAAAAACATTATCCACTTTTCGTTTTTTCCGTCCACTTCGACATCCGTTCTTATTCCGGCGGCATTTACTTCTTTCAATATTTCAAGCCTCTCAAGTTTGCCTTCTTTTTGAAGTGCTTTCATGGGTAATGTCGCCATGTCCATGAATGTTATCGGATTTTTTATGTTCTTACCGTATACTTCTTCTTGCATATCCAAGTATGCGTCAAATGCTTCTTTTACGGGTTGTGTGTATTTTCCGTCTTGAATTTCTATATTTTTCACGTTGGTTTTGAATGTCGTATGACGTATATGATCCGACCAAAATGTATCCAAAATCAGAAGTTCGGTTATCGTGGGATCTCTGTGTTCACGTGATTTGAAGTATTCGGCGATAAATTTCAAATCTCCGATGTTCATTACCAAGTTCAAATTTTCTCCAAGTGTCTGAAGTTCTCCCGAACTCATGAATGTAAATCCTTCGATGACGGATGAGGTTTTTTCTTCGCTTTCTTTTATTTCAAAGTCTTCTGAAATACCGAGATCGACTTCTTTACATTCTGCCGGATTTATAAGGAATTTTACGATTTTTTCACGATCGCCTTTTTTGAAGTTTCCGCAAAGTGCATATATTGCGGCATATCGTACCGCTACATCATCTTTTCCGGTAAGTACGGTAACACATTGTTTTGCCGAGTCCGCACGTTGATCGAATTGTTCGGGAAGTGTTTCCACGCCGATAATTATATTTCCTTTCGGTGCGTCTTTATAAACATTGTCTACCGGCGGTTCTGAGAATATCGTTGCGGTAGCTTTTACAAATTCGTCTTCCGTTATACCTTCCACTTCATAACGGTTGTAAATTCCTGTATTTTCGATTTTACCTTTGATTATTTCTTCAAGTTTCAGTTTCAATCTTTCTTCCGCTTGTCTGTATTGTTTTTTCTTTCTTACGTAAATTCTTTGTATCATAGTGTCCTCTTTTCTTGAGATTATTCACCGTTTGCCATTCGCAGTACAACATTGTCGAATGCGTATAAAAGTAAAGATTTTTCTTCAGCTTTCGCAACTAAAATTACAACTTTCATATCGTCTTTTTCCGGATATATATAAATTTTCATGTAAATGGGAAATTTCTTGCCTTCATTTTCAAAGTCTAATATACCTCCCGAGATGTATATGTATTTTTTGCCGGAATTTATTTTTCGTACCGGTTCGATTTCTTTTAAATTTATTTTCGCATTTTCGTAAAAATTCTTTTCATTTTCGTCTTTCGATTTCACCGTCAATATATTTCGTGCGATTTCTCCGAAATTTTTTCCGTCTTTCATTATCGAAACATTGAATTTCGACAGTTCGAGCCATTGGTCTTTTGTGAGATTCATTCTGAAAAACGGAGCGATTTCTTTTTTGTCTTTTTCGGAAAGTTGCGTTTGCAGAATGTGTCCGCAGGTAAATATTTTGTGCCGCTCGTCTTGTCCTATAAGTTCGCCGGAGGTGTAATTGTATGTTTCTTTGTCGAATTCAAGTTTTCCGAGTGTCGCATCTTCGTCGTATTTATAAAAGTCGTTCGATATTTTTTCCGTAATCGTTTTGAATGATGCTCCGACAGTTATCGACATGGTAAATGCAAGACAGATTACGGTATAAAATATTTTTTTCAAATTCATATTGTACTCCTTATGTTGTACATTTTGAGTTGGCGTTTTATACCACATGGCTTCAGATAATTTTACTTTTTCGGATAAATATTTGTCACCGTCTTTTATCGTTTGTATTTGTAATTTTTGTATTTTGAAATAGATTTTCCATGTATATCGTATTTACGTGCCGCAATTGTCGGCATTATTATGAGAAACGGTGCAAATTATATTTCCAAATTATATCTTTCCTTTTACATTGTAAGGTTTATATGAAATTTATACAAGAAAAAACCGAATTCCTTTTTGTAAGAATTCGGTTTTTTTCATTATTCTTCAAACGGTTGAACGGTTTTTTTGTCTTTTCGTTCAAGTTCGAGTTTGCGATATTTCGCCATTCCCGTTCCTGCCGGTATAAGTTTACCGATGATAACGTTTTCTTTCAAGCCCAAGAGCGGATCTTCTTTTCCTTTGATTGCCGCTTCGGTGAGTACTCTTGTCGTTTCCTGGAATGATGCCGCCGAGAGGAAGGAGTCTGTTGCAAGTGCCGCTTTGGTTGTTCCCAAGAGCAGGTTTTCGCCTTGTGCCTTTACTTTTCCTTCGTCTTCGAGTCGGTTGTTTTCTCTACGGTATGCGACAGTGTCGACTACTTCGCCCGGAAGCCATTTCGAGTCGCCCGAGTCGATAATTTTTATCTTTCTGAGCATCTGATGTACGATGACTTCTATGTGCTTGTCATTAATTTCTACACCTTGTGAACGATATACTTTTTGTACTTCTTTTACGATGTAGTTTTGTGTTGCTTGTACACCGAGTACTTTGAGTATGTCGTGCGGGTTTACGTTACCTTCTATCAAACGTGTTCCGGCTTTGATTTCTTCTCCGTCTTTTACGGAAATTCTCTTTCCGAACGGTATCTTGTAGCTGTCGGATGATTCTTCGTTTGTTACGGTTACAACTTTTACATTTGCATTGTCTTCGGATTCGGAAATTTCAACTGTACCGGAAATTGTCGATATAATTGCATTTCCTTTCGGTTTACGTGCTTCGAACAATTCTTCTACACGCGGCAAACCTTGTGTGATATCTTCTGCAGATGCAACACCGCCGGTGTGGAAGGTACGCATTGTAAGCTGTGTACCGGGTTCACCGATTGATTGTGCCGCAATAATTCCGACCGCTTCTCCGATTTCAACGTGGCGACCGGTTGCAAGGTTTCGTCCGTAACATTTTGCACATACACCTTGTTCCGCATGGCAGGTAAGAACGGAGCGTACAACGAGCGAGTCATAGTGTTTTTCAATTTCTTCCGCTACGTCGTCGCTGATTTCTTCATTCTTCTTGGCCAATACTTCGCCCGTTTCCGGATTGATTACGTTTTCAAGCGGACAACGTCCGGTAATACGGTCTGCAAGGGATTCGATCAATGCACCCGTTTCCACTATCTTCTTTACTTCTACGCCTTCGGATTGTTCCATGCGTACACGGATTTCCGATATGTTTGCATCTAGAAGTGTGTCTGCGATTTCGTCTGTGATGACGCTTCCGCTGCCGATTACGAGTTTTCCTTTTTTGTCGTATACGGCACTTTCAAGTTTTTTACCTACATAGTTTGCGTGAAGTCTGTGATTCATCGCTTTCTTGTATTCTTCAATTATTCCGCTTGTTCCCAAATCTATATCCTTGATTTCGGATGTTCCGTCTTCACCTTGTTTCAAGACGGAGATTTGATTTACCAATGCACGCTGAATAATGTATGTATCTTCCATGTCGAGTGCTTTGCCTTTTACTATAAGCACGTCTTTTGTACGAGGATCGCAAATATCTTCCTGTGTGATTGTACCGATTAAGGTTTCACGTATTTCTTCCATTACTTTCTTGGCGTTCTTTTCGATTGCGATGTTTTTGAATTCTTTGTCGAAGTTCAATACTTTTATGTCGCAGTCTTCTTCACGTACGATAACGTCTTGTGATACGTCTACAAGACGACGTGTGAGGTATCCGGAGTCTGCAGTACGGAGCGCCGTATCTGCAAGTCCTTTTCTGGCACCGTGTGAAGATGTAAAGTAGTCCAATACGGTAAGTCCTTCACGGAAGTTTGCTTTAACCGGAAGTTCTACAGTCTTACCGGATGTGTCGGCGATAAGCCCACGCATACCTGCAAGCTGACGAATCTGGTTGTCGTTACCACGGGCACCGGATTGTGCCATCATCGTAAGCGGGTTGAATTTCTTCATAGATTCTTTCATTGCCGCACCTACGAGATCGGTTGCTTTACTCCATATTGCAACTACACGTTTGTAACGTTCTTCTTCGGTCATCAAACCTCTTCTGTAGTAGTTCTTTACTTTTTCTACAAGCTTGTCGCTGTCGGCAAGTATTTTGTCCTTGCTTTCCGGAACCGCTACGTCATTGATACCGATTGAAATACCGGATACCAATGCATAATGGAAACCGAGGGCCTTAATGCTGTCCAAGAGTTCGCCGGTTTTTGTAAAGCCGAGTTTCTTGAAGCAGTCATTTACAAGTTTACCCATTTTCTTTTTGTCGATTGTAATTCCCAGACCTTCGTATCCGTCACTTCTCTTGTAGTAGAAACGGAGAGGTTCGGCAATTGCAAAGTTGAATATCAAACGACCCGGTGTTGTAACTACTTTTCCGTGTCCCGGTATTCTTACCAAAATGAATTCATGTATTCCTACGTCTTTCAACGCATATGCCGTCATTACTTCGTCATAGCCGGTGAATGCGTGTAATGTACGCGGATCCAAAGCAGCTTCTTCTTCCGGACTTTCATTCGTGATTGTGAGATAGTATGATCCCAAAATCATATCCTGAGACGGAATTGCAACCGGTTTTCCGTCTTTTGTGGACAGAATGTTGTTGATGGAAAGCATCAATGTTCTTGCTTCCGCTTGAGCTTCTACCGAAAGCGGCAAGTGGCACGCCATCTGGTCTCCGTCAAAGTCCGCATTATATCCCGGACATACGAGCGGATGAAGCTTGATTGCTCTTCCTTCCCAAAGTATCGGTTCGAATGCTTGAATACCTAAACGGTGCAATGTAGGAGCACGGTTCAAAAGTACCGGATGTTCCTTGATTACATCGTCCAAAATATCCCAAACTTCCGGAGCGAGTTTATCTACTTTTTTACGGGCAATTTTCAGATTTCCGGCAACTCCTCTTTCAATGAGTTCATGCATGATGAACGGTTTGAAAAGTTCGATTGCCATTTCTTTAGGCAGACCGCATTGGTACATCTTAAGTTCCGGTCCTACAACGATAACGGAACGTCCCGAGTAGTCTACACGTTTACCCAAAAGGTTCTGACGGAAACGTCCTTGCTTACCTTTGAGCATATCCGAGAGAGATTTCAAAGGTCTGTTTCCCGGACCGCTTACGGCACGTCCTCTGCGGCCGTTGTCGATTAATGCGTCTACAGCTTCCTGAAGCATACGTTTTTCGTTACGAATGATGATTTCAGGTGCGCCGAGTCCGAGCAAACGTTTCAATCTGTTATTTCTGTTTATAACTCTGCGGTAAAGGTCATTCAAATCGCTTGTTGCAAAACGACCGCCGTCCAATTGAACCATAGGACGCAAGTCCGGAGGAATTACCGGAAGTACATTCATAATCATCCATTCCGGTTTATTTTCGGAGTAAATGAATGCTTCCACTTCTTCCAAACGGCGAATGCTTCTGATTTTACGCTGACCGCTTCCGTTTATTACTTCATCTTTAAGTTCCGCTTCCAATTTGTGCAAATCAAGTCTGCGGAGCAATGCCTGTACGGCTTCGGCTCCCATTTGAGCTTTGAAAGAGCCTCTTCCGTACATCTGAACGGCTTCTTGATATTCCTGTTCATTCAAAATCTGTTTTTCTTCAAGGTTTGTCGTACCCTTGTCCAAAACGATATAAGCCGCGAAATAAAGTACACGTTCCAATTGACGTGGAGAAATATCCAAAATCAATCCGATACGGCTCGGTGTACCTTTGAAATACCAAATATGCGATACCGGACACGCAAGGCTGATATGTCCCATGCGTTCACGACGAACTTTGGAACTTGTAACTTCCACGCCGCACTTGTCGCAGATCGTACCCTTGTAACGCATCTTCTTATACTTACCGCACTTACATTCCCAATCTTTTGTCGGTCCGAAAATCTTTTCGCAGAAAAGTCCGTCCGCTTCAGCTTTGAGTGTACGGTAGTTGATTGTTTCCGGCTTGGTAACTTCTCCGTGAGACCATTCAAGAATCTTTTCCGGAGAGGCGATGCCTATCTTCATAGAGTCAAATTCATTTACATCCAACAATTACAGCACCCCTTTCCGTACTTATGAATCCTGACCGTCGTCAGATTCAAAATCACCCGGTACGAATCCGCCGTCGGACGGCGCATCCGTATCCATATTTTGCACATCGTTGAATGATGCCACATCGTTGTTTTCTACAACGTTTTCACCCGACATACCTGTTTCAAATACCGAGCGTGAGTGAATGAGCGCATCATCACCTTCAATAAGTTTCTTTATATCTTCTTTTTCTTCTTTATTTTCTTCCGGAGCTTTATAAAGCTTTTCATGCTCATTGCCGGAATCATATTCGTTTTCGTCCAATTCCTTCAAAATTACATCGTCACCGTTTTCATTCAATACACGAACATCCAAACCGATTGACTGCAATTCTTTCATCAATACTTTGAACGATTCCGGAACTCCCGGAGAAGGAATATTCTGACCCTTTACAATCTTTTCGTAAGCCTTTACACGTCCTACGACATCATCGGACTTAACTGTCAAAATTTCCTGCAATGTATATGCCGCACCGTATGCTTCCAATGCCCAAACTTCCATTTCACCGAAACGCTGTCCGCCGAACTGAGCTTTACCTCCGAGCGGCTGCTGTGTAACAAGTGAGTAAGGACCTGTGGAACGTGCGTGAATTTTGTCATCTACCAAGTGGTGGAGTTTAAGCATGTACTTCCAACCGATTGTAACCGGACCGTCCAACTTCTCGCCGGTACGTCCGTCATAGATAACACTCTTACCCGTTTCCGGTAAACCTGCAGCTTTCAAAGTTGCTGCCAAATCTTCATCACGACAACCGTCAAATACCGGTGTTGCGATATGAATTCCGGATTCATCCGGTTCGGGCATTCCGTACTTGTCGAAATCATAACCCAAAGCACGAAGTCTCTTTTCAACTTCCTTCGGATTTTTCTTGATTTCTTCACCGAGCATGTGACATGCCCAAGACAAGTGTATTTCCAAAATCTGACCGATATTCATTCGGGAAGGAACACCCAACGGATTCAATACCAAATCCACAGGACGACCGTCCGGAGTGAACGGCATATCTTCTACCGGCAAAATGCGTGAACATACGCACTTGTTACCGTGACGACCTGCCATCTTGTCACCTTCACGAATTTTACGTTTTTGAGCTATATAAACACGTACAAGCTTATTTACACCCGGAGCCAATTCATCTCCGTTTTCACGTGTAAACACCTTGACATCGACAACTTTACCGAATTCACCGTGCGGTACACGAAGAGATGTATCACGCACTTCACGTTCCTTGTCGCCGAAAATCGCACGCAAAAGACGTTCTTCCGGAGTAAGTTCGGTTTCACCCTTAGGAGTAACCTTACCTACCAAAATATCCCCCGGACGTACATCTGCGCCGACCATAATAATACCGTTTTCATCCAAGTAACGAACGGCATCTTCACTTACGGAAGACAACTGACGTGTAATTTCTTCTTCGCCGAGCTTCGTATCTCTGGCATCACATTCGTATTCTTCAATATGGATTGAAGTGTACAAATCATCCTTGCACAAACGTTCTGAAATCAAAACTGCGTCTTCGTGGTTGTAACCTTCCCAAGAAACGAACGCAACCAAAACGTTGTGACCCAATGCAAGTTCACCGCCGTCGGTAGCCATACCGTCAGCCAAAGTCGAACCGGTTTCAACACGATCTCCCTTGTAAACAAGAGGACGCTGATTTATACAGGTAGACTGGTTTGAACGCAAGAACTTGGTAAGCTCATAAGTATCAAGCTCACCGTTATCCGCACGCACGATAATCTTCTTTCCTGTAACTCTTTCAACCACACCGGAACGTTTTGCCAAAAGACAAACGCCGGAGTCCTGAGCTGCAACCCATTCCATACCGGTACCTACAAGAGGAGCTTCCGGACGCAAAAGCGGAACGGCCTGACGCTGCATGTTCGCACCCATCAATGCACGGTTCGTGTCATCGTGTTCCAAGAAAGGAATCAAAGACGTACCGATAGAAACGACCTGCTTAGGAGAAACGTCCATCAAATCAACTTCTGCGGAATCTGCTTCCAAAACATCCGCACCATGACGACTTGCTACATTTTTATGTACAAAACGTCCCTCATCATCCAAAGGTTCACTCGCCTGAGCAATTACAAGAGAATCCTCGACATCCGCAGTATAGTACTTGCACTCATTCGTTACACGATGAGCCTTCTTATCTATAAGGCGATACGGAGTTTCAATCAAACCGTACTTGTTGATAATACCGTAATTGGACAAAGACGAAATAAGCCCGATATTAGGACCTTCAGGAGTTTCAACCGGACACATACGTCCATAGTGAGAATAATGCACGTCACGAACTTCGAAACCTGCACGTTCACGAGAAAGACCGCCCGGACCCAAAGCCGAAAGACGACGCTTATGAGTAAGCTCCGCCAAAGGATTCGTCTGATCCATAAACTGAGACAACTGACTGCTGCCGAAAAATTCCTTAATAGCGGCAACAACCGGACGAATATTTACAAGCACCTGAGGAGTCATCTTGTCCTGATCCTGAGTAGTCATACGCTCACGAACAACACGCTCCATACGGGAAAGACCTATACGGAACTGATTCTGAAGCAACTCGCCCACACAGCGAACACGACGATTTCCCAAATGATCTATATCATCCACGGAACCGTAACCCTGCATCATATTCAAAAGATAATCTATATAAGCGATAATATCCGCACGTTCCAAAATACGGAAATTATCCTCTCTGTTACCGGAAGAACAAATAACCTTTACAGGAGTACCGTCTTCCTTCTGAGTCATAACCTCAACCTGATCGGTATTTGCAAAAACACCGCTCTTATCCAAAAGCTCTATAGCTTCCTTGTCGATATAAGAATCGGCATCGATAACAATCTCGCCCGTCTCGGTATTTACAATCGGTCCCTCGGTACGATTGCCGAGCAAACGATTCTTCCAAGACAACTTCTTATTCAACTTATAACGTCCGACCTTCGCTAAATCATAACGGCGAGGATCGTAAAAGAAATTATTCAAAAGAGTAGTACCGCTCTCAACGGTAGCCGGTTCACCCGGACGAAGCTTTCTGTAAATTTCAAGCAAAGCCTCCTCGGTAGAAGTAGTCGAATCCTTCTCCAAAGTCTTGATAATATGAATATCGTGATCGAACAAATTCAAAATTTCATCATTCGAAGAATAACCCAACGCACGAACAAGTACGGTCACAGGCATCTTACGATTTCTGTCGATACGTACGGAAATCACACCGCCGGCATCCGTCTCAAGTTCAATCCAAGCACCGCGATTAGGAATAATCTGCGCATTGTAAATTTCCTTACCGAAAGTATCCAACTCTTTCTTGTAATACACACCCGGAGAACGAACAAGCTGAGAAACGATAACACGTTCCGCACCGTTGATAATAAATGTACCGGTATCGGTCATAATCGGGAAATCACCCATGAAAAGCTCATGTTCCTTGATTTCACCGCTCTCCTTATTTACCAAACGCACCTGCACATGAAGCGGAGCACAATAAGTCGCATCTCGAGACTTACACTCCTCAATATTATATTTTTCCTCACCGAAAGAATAACTACCGAAATACAGTGCCCACTTATGTGCACCGTCTTCGATCGGAGAAATATCCGCAAATACATCCTTCAAACCTTCAGCCTTAAACCAATCATAAGAACGAGTCTGAAGATCCAACAAATGGGGCATTTCCAGAACCTCTTGCGACCTCGCGTAAGTATATCTCTTTCTCTTACCGACCTGAACAGGTCTGAACATTTTGCTCTTGGGCATTCCGTGCCTCACCCTTTCTACACAACACCGATATCAGATGAAAAAACGAAGCAAGGTCCTCACACTATAAACCTTGCTTTTTTATCTGTAAACCTCTTTCTGCAAAATAAAATTCATTACAAAAGAATATTTTACCACCACGACAAATATATGTCAACTTCTAGAATAAATTGACATTCTGTTTTTTCATATTAAATTTTAAACGAAAAACGTTATTTGCTAAAAAAATATTTATCAAATGAACCTCTTTCCCATAAACATACTGAAATAATAATAACACAATAAACAAAAAAATACCACGCACAACAAAACGCACTATAAAACCTTATATAAAAACACGCACAAATAAAAACATACACAAAAAATTTCAAGGAAAAATTCCGAATAAAAAACGAAAGAAGAATTGCACATCAAAAACAAAAATATTTGTAAAAATAAAAAGAACGTACAAAATAAATTCATACGTCCTTTTGTGTTTTTTATGAAAATTTTTTCAATTTTTCTTTTTTCAGAAGAATACTTCTTTTGATTTTTGTTTTATTTCTTCGTTTGCGATGAACGGTATGCGTGTTGTTCTGCCTTCTTTTGCCGCTACTATTTTTTTCAGCGGGAATTCGAATATTTCTCTGTTCCATGTGTTTACCGCATCGTTGTAGAGTGTTCTTGCCGCAGTGATTTCTCTTTGCAGGTATGAGTTTTGTTGTATTGCATCTTGTATGGTGTCTTGGCTTTTGAGTTCGGGGTAGTTTTCGAGTGCTATGTTTATGTTTTTGGTTGCAATGTTCATTTTTCTGTCGGCTTCGTTTCTTGTTTCGTCTGTGATGTTTCCGCTTCTGTATTTTGCTATATCGGTTAATATTTTTTCATCGGTATTGATGGATTTTTCTACGAGTTTTGCAAGGTTTTCAAGTATTATTACTCTTTGTTCCATGTAGTTGTCTATTTCGGATGCTGCCGTTTGTATTCTTTGTTCCATTGCGTTGAAGTGTGCGCTGATTTTTCCCATTGCCAACCACGGGTATATTCCTATGACGAGGCCGATTGCTCCTACTATGTAGTCTTTGGAGTATATTCCGTATGCGATGAGTAGTATTCCTACGAGTATTACTATGTAGGGTAATATTTTTTCGCCGCTTGTCGCGGTTACTGCGATTTGTTTGGGTATAACGTGTATTTCTCGTCCTTCTTTCATTATTTCGCTGTTCATTTCGTCTAATTGATTTGCCATTTTTTTACCTCTTTTTCGTATAAATTTGTGCGGTGTAGTAGTCTTTGTATATTTTTCTTCCTTTTGTTTTGTTCAGTTCGCATTCGTTTGCTATTTTTATAATATCATTTTCGCTTGCGTCGGTGTTTACTTTTTTTATTTCCATTTGTGTTGTTTTTTGTATCGGTATGTATTCTTCCCATTGTACCGGTACGGAGTAAATTCGTCCGTTCCCCGCCATTCTCGGTATGTAGTCTGTGTGAGTTTTTGTTTTGTATGAGTGTGCGGTTATTTCTACGATGTCGCTTTCATTTTTTTCTTCTCGTATGCGTGTTTTCAACATTGTTCGTACATTTACCGCGTTTGCCGGTTTGAGCAGATTTATGTCAAGAAGGTTTGCAAGCATTTCCATAAGGTATGTGTTGCAGTTATAGTTGTAGCGTTTTTTGTAGATGTATTCGCTTGATTTCATTTGTTGGTACAAGGGGATTGAAAGCAGCGGCATGAATGATGCGAACATATGCTCAAAGTATTCGCAGTTGTAGTTTATGAATTTTTCGCGTGTTCGATCATATGAGAAGTCTATGTAGTTTTCCGGTGTTGTGTCCATTACCCAGTTTCTCGTATGTTTTGCTTCTATTTCGTTTATTTTCCGGTTTTTTCTGAATATGAAATCATCTCCATATGGGGAGTTTTCAAATATTTCTTTGAAGTTTTGTTGTGCGAGCGGTGTGAAGAGAAGGCGGAATTCTACTTCGTTGTTTCGGTTTTGTGCGTTGAATGTCGCATCAAATTCTTCGTTTGACATTCCTTGTATTTTTCCGTCTGTGGTCATTTCTCTTATTTTTAAAATTTTTTGTTTTATATCGAAGAGTGTAGTTTTTTTGCTATGAGGAATGCGTGAGAATGTAAGGTTTGCCGCAGCATCGTTTCCGTATACGAGTGTCGTTTGTTCGTTGTAGTAGGGTCCGGGTTTTTCTACGCTTGCCGTGAGTGTCTGATAGACGGTTCTTGAGTGTCTTTTCCCTTGTGAGTCGGTGGTGTATACGGTGTATGATACTGTTCTTTGTCCGGTGTATGTGTATGTGCCTATGCTGTGTACGAGTTCTTTTATGAATACGAACGGATTTCCCAGAATATCTCCCGAGAGGAGATCGAGTGTGGAGTAGTCTTCATTTTTCGTTTCGTATAGGTTGTATTTTGTTACAAGTTGTTCAAAGCGTTTCATATTGAAGTTGTAGTCCAAATTTATGAACGGGATTACTTTTCGTATGAGAAAGTGTGTCGTTTCTCTATGAAACAGCGAGTTCAAAGGATACATTTGTTTGTATGCTTCTCTTTGTTTTTGCATGAGGTTTTCTTCTTTTTGTTGCAAAAGGTTTGCGAAAATTTCGGCTTTCTTTTTGAAGTTTATCGCTCCTATAATACTTAAGATTATTACAATCAGAATAATTATGTAGTTTATAGGATTTTGATTTTTGTCGATAAAGTAAAACCAAAGTCCTGTTCCGATTGCAATAAAAAGACAGAGTGCAAATAGTCCGAAAATATTTTCCCGACTTTTTTTCGCATTCGAAAGTTTTTGACTATCTTGGTAGAGTTCGTCATATTCTTTTATAAGTTTTCTGTTTTCTTCTATATTCAAACCGGATTTTTTTACGAGTTCGTCAAAATATTTTTCCGTTTCGTTTTTGAATTTGTCTTTTAATTGTTCTCTGTAATATTTCGCCGGTTCGAGAAGTCCTTCGTCATAGTTTCGCATATTGTCCTCTTTCAATTTTGTGTATATTATACAACATTTCTTTGTAAACATTCATTTTGTTTTTTATCTTTATCTCTTTACTGTTTTGCAAGAATGTATTACAATTTTATATACATTTTTACGAAGGTTTTTACTTGTTTTATAAAATTTTCGATTGAGTTCAAAGTGAATAAATCGTTTTTTCCTGTAGGCACTTTCATGTTTTATTTTACAGACCGAAGGGGGCGTTATATTGCATAAGAGTACGGCATTTACGGCTTTTGAGGAGGCTTTTCCGTATACTATACCTCTTTTTGCCGGTTTTTGGTTTGTGGGTATTTCTTACGGTGTTTACATGCATTCAATGGGGTTCAGTTTTATTTATCCTACACTTATGGCGGCAATTATTTACGGCGGGTCTTTGGAGTTTGTAACCGTTTCAATGCTCCTTTCTTCTTTCGCTCCTTTGGAAACGGCTTTGATTGCTTTTATAATTCAGGCAAGGCATCTTTTTTACGGTCTTTCTCTTTTGGAGAAGTACAGAGGAACGGGTAGGAAAAAACCGTTTTTACTTTTTTGGCTCAGTGACGAGGCTTTCGCTTTGAATTATTCGGCACGCATTCCCAAGGATGTGGATCGTTCATGGTTTTATTTATGGATTTCGTTGCTTTTGTATATATATTGGGTAAGCGGAGCTTTTCTCGGCGGTCTTTTAAGTAATCTCATTACGTTCAATACAAACGGTTTGAGTTTTGTAATCGTTACGTTGTTTATCGTAATATTCTTAAATCATATGAGAAATGAAAGAAGTAAGTTATCTTCATACATGGGTCTTTTCGTTTCGGCGATTTGTCTTGTTATTTTCGGTGCCGATTCGTTTACAATTCCGACTATGATTGCTCTTGTAGCGTTACTTACAATTTTCCGTAAACAAATTGAAAAGAGGTATGAAAAATGACAAGTATGCCCCTTTATCAGCAAATTGCAGTTATAGCGATTTGTGCCGTCGTTACAATTGCCACCAGAGTTGTTCCTTTTTTGATTTTCAAGCCGGATAAGCCGCTGCCGCCTTATATGGAGTACTTGGGAAAGGTTCTCCCCGGTGCGGTTTTCGGTATGATTGTTGTATATTGTTTGAGAAATACTCCCGTTTGCAGGTATCCTTATGGTATACCGGAAATCATAGGTATCGCGGTAACGGTTGCAGTTCATCTTTATAAGAAAAATATGATGATTTCAATGGTTGTCGGTACAATTGTTTACATGATTTCCGTACAGATGATTTTCATTTAGAAATATAAAGACTTAAATAAAAAAGAACTTTATCTTCGATTTCTCTTTTGAGTATCGTCGATAAGGTTCTTTTTACTTGTCTCTATAATGGGAACCGCATTGTGCTATTAAAACGGTATCGTTTTTTATTTTATATACTATACGATTTTTACTGTCAATTCTCCTGCTCCAATACCCTGAAAAATTGCCTTTCAACGGTTCGGGATTTCCAATTCCTTCGTACAAATTTCTGTCTATATCTTTCAACAACATCAAAATTCTTTTCAATGTTTTCTTATCTTGTTTTATCCAATAATTGAAGTCCTCCCATGCTTCGTCAGACCACGATTTAATCATAGAACTCCACCTCGTGAATTGTTCCCTTTCCGTTTTCAAGTTGTTCTATAGATTTTTTAAGTCTTTTCATATTTTTTTCATTATAAAAAGGATCCGCTTCTATCATAAACGGGATTCGATTTTCACGTGCAACTTTTACCGCAAATAAAGTAAATGCCGCCGTCATGGTAAGTCCCATACTTTTACATGCTTTTTCCATATTCTTTTTTATATTTTTATCTATACGAAAATTAATTGTTGCCTGTTCCATACTTACCTCCTATATACATCATAAATACATTGTATATATTTTTCTGAAATTTGTCAAAAAAAGAACTTTATCTTCGATTTCTCTTTTGAGTATCGTCGATAAGGTTCTTTTTATCTTCTTAATGCTTCTTTCAGTTTTTTGTATATTTCTCTTCCTATTTCCTGATTGAAATATGCATAGCAATATGCGTTTATTATGAATATTACCGTTACGGCTATTATTCCGGATGTCGTATTTACCGATTTTGCCGGATCCGGATCGAAGCCTGTCATTTGTGCGAGCGGTATCCAGATGAATTTTATTATTTTTACAAGTCTTTCTATGGATGTTGTAAGTATGTCTTTTATTCCCAGTATGTAGATTGAGAATATTATTTTGTAACTCATTTCGATTATGTATGCAAGTGCGGTGATGTGCAGTGTTTTTACGTAGGACCATTTTTTGTGAAATGCGTATCCCATTGCAAGGCCCAGTGCCGCCGCATAGAATGCCGTTGTGAGTCCTATTTCCGGTCCGCCGATGAGGTTTACCAGAAGTACTACTATTACCGATGTCGCAATTCCCCATTTCATTCCGCTGAATGCGCATATTATAGCTATCGGAACGGGGGATATCAGCATCGTGATGAATACGAAGAACGGTGCTATGAGTTTCAAAAGTACGAGTATTGCCGATATTGCCGCTGCCAATGATGATTCCGTCAGTTTTTTCGCTTTCAATACAGATGAATTCATTCTGTCGCCTTTCCGAATTTTTTTATTTTTTCTTCTTTTTGTTCTTTTGTGAGTCTTTTCATTTTTATTTCTTCACTTCTTGCAGTGTGTTCGTCTTTCCATTCTTTGTACCATACGAGCGTGACGGGAAGTCTGCTTCTTGTGTATTTCGCTCCTTTTCCTTCGTTGTGCGTTTCAAGTCGTTTTTGAAGGTCGGTTGTGTATCCGCTGTACAAACTGTTGTCGCAGCATCTCAGCATGTATGTGAAGTATTTCTTTTCTTTCATTGTTTTCAGTACCATTCACTTATCCATGTTTTTGCGTGCGGAAACATATTTTCACAGAAAAGTATCGCAGATCTCTTGTCTTGTTCTTCTTCCGTCAACCATTTTATACGTCCTTTTTCCGAAAGTGTTTTGAGATCTGTCGTTCCTGCAAGCAGTTGTGAAAGGTCTCCGATTTTTATGCAAAAATACGGTTCGGGTACTTGGTCTCCCATTTTCAGTCCGGATATTTCTTCTATGTGAAGTTTCAGATCATAGAGTACGTCTTCTTTTACTGCGTGTATGTATCCGTTTCTTGCACGAAGATGGTAAATTCCGTTGTTTTCCGAAAGGAAGGGGTCAGTCACTATAAAGCTCAGACTTCCTTCGAGCAAAGGATTGCACGGAAGTCCGTCAATTGCCATTACCGGATCGTTTATACGCATCATCATGAATGGAAATGTACGGTTTTCTATGTATTGGTGTTCGGCACCGTCATTCCAGTAGAGGTATGATGTGTCGCTTATCGGTTCGTACCATGTGCATTTTTCGACTTGCCCTATATGTGATGCCATGTATGCATAAATTCCACGTCTGCCATATTCGTTTGTGAATGCGATTTCGTTGCATATAATGGAGTTTTCGACTATTGCATAGAAAATGTATCCGCATGGATTTTCTTCGTCATACATTATTGCAATGTATCCTTCTTGAAGTTGTCCTTCTATGCGGTTTTTCCATGCTTTTTCATCTCGCACTGTACAACCTTCAAAATCTTTTGTATATGTTCTGTATATGAAATCCAATGTTTTCCATTCTTTTGTATCTTCTATCGTTTGCGTTTTAAATGCACGCTCGGATATTTTTTTCAAATCTTCGGGTCTTGCACTTCTTTCCCATTGAAAGGCATAAAATCCGAATCCTAAAGGATAGTAAATTGATGCATCGGACGGCATAAGTATTGTAATCGCCTGTCCTTTTTTGCACGCAAGACGAAGTGCCGAGCGTATGATTTCTTTTGCGTATCCTTTTCCTCGTGCGGCAGGATGTGTGGCAAGTCCGACAAGGTAGTCTACATTGAATATTTCGTTTCTCAATCGTATTTTATAGGGTCTGCAGTGTAAGTTGCATGCAGCTTTACCGTTTTCTTCACCGATCAAAACGTCTTTTATGTCACATATTCCGTTGAAGTACCAATCAAAAAACGGTTCTCCTCTTTTTTCAAAACAATAATCCCATAACGCTTCTATTGACTTTTCATCGCTTTTTTTTGCTCTGCGAACTTGCATATATGCTCCTTTTTCTGTAAATACTTTTTATACAGTATACACAAAACAAATTGAATTGTCTTTAAATTTTAGAAGATTTACAATATTTCGTACACGTTTAGTTGCATTTATACTTTTATTTTTCATTACGTTCAAGTGCAATTTCATTTTTGTTTTTGAAATATTTATTCCGCATTTTTATTTCATGACTTTTTGTTTATGATTTTTATACATATTACTTTTTGTTTATTATAACTAAAATTGAAGTATATCAATATATTATTTTTTATGATATAATTAAGCTGCTGTTTAACGGGATTTCCCCTTTTTTGAAAAAGGAGTATGTTTTGAAAAAGTTAATTAATTCATTTATAAATCACGAAGCCGCCGGCGGTATGATATTGTTGTTTTTTGCGGTGTTGGCTCTTATTATCGCAAATTCTCCGCTCGCATATTGTTATGAGCATTTACTTCATCAGGAAATTACTCTCGGTTTCTCTTCTTTCGGAATTGAAATGTCTTTCCTTCATTGGATCAATGACGGATTGATGGTTATCTTTTTCTTTGTTGTAGGTATGGAAATCAAGCATGAGTTTCTTTACGGTGAGTTGAAGTCGCTTTCTGCGACAATTATGCCGATTACCGCAGCTATAGGCGGTATGATTGTACCGGCAATTCTTTATTTTGCGGTTAATGCCGGTCTTCCGACTTCGGGCGGTTGGGGTATTCCGATGGCGACCGATATAGCTTTTGCACTCGGTGTAATAATGCTTGTCGCACGTAATGCACCTCCCGGTCTTGTGGTGTTTTTAACTGCTCTTGCAATTGTGGATGATTTGGGTGCAATTATCGTTATTGCGCTTTTCTACAGTACCGATGTATCTTTCATCGCTCTTGCGTCCGGACTTGCAGCATTGCTTATCGCTTTCATTTTCAATCGCATGAAGGTAAAATCGTTTATTCCTTACCTTCTTGCCGGACTTGTTGCGTGGTATGCGTTCCTGAATGCCGGTATTCATCCTACGATTGCCGGTGTATTGCTCGGATTTACAATTCCCGCCGGTGAAAATTCACTGCTTGAAAAACTTGAGCATACGCTTGCTCCGTGGTCTTCATTTTTCGTAATGCCGGTTTTCGCTCTTGCAAATGCCGGTGTTTCCGTAAGCGGAGGTATAGGAGATGTATTTTCGCCTATCGGTATAGGTATTATACTCGGTCTTTGTGTCGGAAAGCCTTTGGGCATTTGCGGTGCGGTTATGCTTATCAAAAAACTTTTCAAGGGAGATATTCCCGGCAAAGCACGTAAATTGCAATTGATTGCAACCGGCGCATTGGGAGGTATCGGATTTACAATGTCGATATTCATCGCATCTCTTGCAATGGATACTCCTCATCACTTGGAAGTTGCAAAACTTTCCATACTTTGCGCTTCTCTCCTTTCCGGTATAATCGGTATGGTTCTTTTCAAAGTCGATGAAAAATTGCATAAATCATAAATAAAATACAGTCTTGTTTGATATGTACCCCCTTACCGGACAAACCGGTAAAGGGGGTATTTTTAGTGAAATATAATTATAAATTTAAAAAAGAATGTGTTCAAAAATACAAAAAAGATGAATATCCTAAAACACCTATAGGATGGCTAAGCCCGGTGCAATACAGGCTTAGACTCTTGGGTGCATAAAAATAGCGTAGCAGCCATATAAACTGCTACGCTAAAAAAATCTAACTTTTTGCATTACGATACACCCTTTTATATGCATAATGAAACATATTAAGTTTTGTTTTTCAACATTAGTCGTCTATTCAGTTTTTTATAAATTTTAAACTCTTTTTCGGACAAATCTTTTTCCGAATTCAATTTTGTAATCGGAACGTCTTTCCATATGGGGTGGTCAAATTTTTTGTTTAGGTACTCGTCGGACAAATCTCTTTTTAAAACGGTTATGCTGAAAGGAACGGCTTGAATAATCCAAAATCCTTCACGTCCTAATACGTAACACATTTTATCGTCATAAAATAAGTTTCTTTCTATTTCATAATCATATACATCACTTTCAATAACAGTATAATGCGGAGTCCATCTGATTTCAGGTCTTTCTTTTAAATAAACATCTTTCATTTCATATTTAAACCTCTCGGGATTATATAATATAAAGATATTTCTCTCATTCATATTATTCCCCACGTAAAAAACAGCTATTTGATTTTCACTTAAACCTCCGGGATTTCTCACAAAACTTTTATATCCCTTATATATGTTGTACGAAAAGAAAAGAAGAAAACAAATTATGAAAAACTGAATTATTTTTTTTATTTTCATAATTTACCGCCTATTTCAGCAGTCCAATTATACGGGATTAATGATCCATATTTTTGAACAAAATAAGCACCGTTGTTTAAAAATTCCGTTCCTATATGCGAAAGTATGCCGGATTCATTCTTTTCGGTATTATTTAAATTACTTTTAAAAATTTTATTATAATAATACGCTAAATCAAAATTGTATTCAAAATTATACGTATCTCCGACAATTCCTTTATATGAAATATTGCCGTTATTATCTTTCGATATTTCAATTGCAAGTTTTACTTTCCCGTATGCTAATTTTCGATTTAAATTGCCGCTTCTATTATAATCGAGTGAACTGTAATACGCTTTCTTTTCTCCGTTATTTATATTTTTTGCAAGTTCTTTTACTTTATATGTTAATTCATCCGAATCCTCTATATCATTTGTTAATGTTGAACCCTTGTAGAAAGTTTGAGATTGTCCTTTACCCGCTAAACCATGTCTCAATAAATCATATGCAAAAGTAACAGTTTTTAATTCATCCAAGCTATATTGTGCAAGAAACCAAGCAGTGTCAGAACTTACAGGAACCATGCTTGCTTTGTTTTCTTTTACTGCAAGATTTATAAATCTGTTTTTCATATTTTCACTCAATGTTTTTTCGAGGTTTCTTTTTAAATCTTTTTCCGCTTCGTATAAATCTGAGTGTTCGCATTCTTCTTCAAGTTTGGGTGATCTGATGCGTATTCCGTACACGTAAACCATAGGAAGGGTAGACGTGCCATCTTTTTTATATTTTGCAAGTTTTAATTTATATTCTTCTTCAAGTTTGAGGTCTTCTTGTATAAGTTCTATTACTTTGTTTTTTGATGTTTTCATAAATTCGATTATATTCTTTTCAGAGATATTGTGTTCTTTGAGTGTTTCATTTATCGCCTGAACTGCTTCTTTGTTTCCAAGTTCCCAGTACTGACTTTTATCCGCACTCGGGTCTTTTTCTTTTGCTTTGTTTATTATATCTTTCAATAGATATACTATTTCTTTGTCAGTCATTTGTTTTCCGTCTTTCTTTTTCATTATTTCTTTCACTTCGTTTATTGTAAAGTTTTCATATGCAAGTCTGTTCCATTTAGTTCCTGCAACGGCGGTTTGTTTTCCTGTGTTGTTTTTTGTTATTTGATCTATTGTTTCGCCAATCAGGTAGCTGATCCATTGAAGGGTGTCGGGGTGGTCTTTTATCCATTGTTTGCCTTTTTCTTTTTCTATTTTGCTTATTATTGCTTCATTCAGACTTCCGGCAATGGCTCCTGTTGCTGTGTTTCCCGTGAGTTTTCCTTCTATCGCTCCCAGTGCCGTGTGCATTAGGAGTTTTTCTTTGCTTCCTTCTTTCCAACCGTTCTTTTGTGCTATTTTGTGTATTGTTTTGTTTCCGATTTCTTGTAATGTTTTTATCATTTCTTTTTGTTCTTCAATTTCTTGTTTGTCGTAGATTTCTTTGAGTGTTTCGAGTTTTATTTCTGCATTTGTTTGTATTTCTTGTATGTCTTGTTTTTGGTTCTCTTTGTCTCTTATTTGTATGTTTGCGTTTTGTATTGTAGTTTTTGTTTCGTTTGTTTCTTTTTTGTTTAGTGACGGGTGTATCTGCGGTGTTATTCCTTTTTCGTTCAGTTTTCCTTTTTTGTCGGTGTTTATATTTATTCCTTGTCCGTCGGTTTTGTATTCGGCTTTGTTTTGTATGTGTTTGTATTCGAGTGTTCCCGTTACTAAATTGTTTTTGTCTTTATTCGCTTTGCTTTGTATTGTGCTTCCTTTTAATGTTGTTTTGTTTTTTATGTTTATGTCGTATCCGTCTTTTCCTGCATATATTCCGGCTTGTGTAGTTACGGCTTTATAGGTGCTTTCGATTTTCTGATTACCGATTCCCGATTTTACATTTATGTTTTTGTGCATGTCGATATCTATTCCGATGTTTACATTGTTTTGTATTTCTTTATTTGTTTTTATGTCTTGTTTACTTTCAAGGTTTAAATTTTCCGCCGATATTTGTACTTTGTCGGCTTTTATTTCGCTTTGAGTTATATTTGTATTTTTATTGCTTTTTAGATTTATTTTATTTGCATTGAACCGGCTCATTGTGTATGTTTGTACTATCTCTTTTTAGTTTTTTAATCACTCAAAATTTTTATTGAATAAAAAATATATAAAAATATAAAATATACTTGCAACTAAATAAATTATTATATATTTTTTTATTGATTTCCTTTTTTCTTCGTTTTCAATAAAAATATATGAGTATTTTTTTAATTTTAAATAGAAAGATATTGCTGCCGCTAAACCTGCCAATCCCCATATAAAAACACCCAAAAAAGCATATTTTTTAGAAATAATATTTAGCATGCCCAAAAAAGCCATCAGAGAGCCTAAAAGAACTAATATTATGGAAGGAATTTCTATAATAAAACGTAGTAATTTATAATCTTTTTGTTTAGAAAAATGTACAATAACCCCTTTTGTAAAAAATATAAATCCTAATACCATTCCCCATACACGAACATCTCCGGAATATATAATATGCTGAAATAGTTTAATCATTTACTTCACCTTCATATATCCTACGTGATTGTTCTTCTTTTATAGTCGGGATATCATCTTTTAGTAAAGTTTTAAAATATTCTCCTCCTAAACTACCTAAGGCAGATCCTCCAATACCTCCAACACCGGGTAACAAAGCATTACCAATACCGCCACCCAATATAGCTCCACCTGTAGGAATAACATCTGCAACCCAAGCTTTACCTAAGTTCCAACCGTCATATTTATAATAATCTTGATACATTTCATATCCTGTCATAAGTAGAGTTACTCCTCCGATTTTTACTGCCGTTTTAGCTAAAGGACTCTTTATTACATATTGTATTACTATCAATTCAGGTGTCATGTCCGCTTTGCTTGAAATAATTTCCGATACAAAATTTTCTCCTAAACTGAAACTGCTCGGATTATATTTTTCCGGAGGTGTAGGCATTTCTTTTATTCTGTCAAATGCATATATTCGTCCTTTAGAATTTTTTATTATATTTATTCTTAATTCAATAATACTCCAGTCTTGTTCCCTTAGGTATCTATTGTATTCTTTAAAGAAACTTATTGCACTGTCTTTTGTTATTCCTTTGGTCATAAGGTATTGTATTCCTTTTTTGTATGATGCCGTATTTTCCGCATAAAAAACATTTGCATTACCTTTTTCAGGTTCTTGTTCTATCATTATAGTGTTTAAATCTACTAGTATCTGTATTAATTCTTTGTTTGTAATTTCTTTTTTATCTAATCTCTCTAATAATATTTTCCCTATTTTTGCCACTTTTACGGTTCGTTCTTCAAATGCAAAGTAGTTCCACTTTGTTCCTGCAACGGCGGTTTGTTTTCCTGTTCTTCCTCTTGTTACTTGGTCTACGGTTTCACCAATCAGGTAGCTGATCCATTGGAGTGTGTCGGGGTGGTCTTTTATCCATTGTTTGCCTTTTTCTTTTTCTATTTTGCTTATTATTGCTTCATTCAGACTTCCGGCAATGGCTCCTGTTGCTGTGTTTCCCGTGAGTTTTCCTTCTATCGCTCCCAGTGCCGTGTGCATTAGGAGTTTTTCTTTGCTTCCTTCTTTCCAACCGTTCTTTTGTGCTATTTTGTGTATTGTTTTGTTTCCGATTTCTTGTAATGTTTTTATCATTTCTTTTTGTTCTTCAATTTCTTGTTTGTCGTAGATTTCTTTGAGTGTTTCGAGTTTTATTTCTGCATTTGTTTGTATTTCTTGTATGTCTTGTTTTTGGTTCTCTTTGTCTCTTATTTGTATGTTTGCGTTTTGTATTGTAGTTTTTGTTTCGTTTGTTTCTTTTTTGTTTAGTGACGGGTGTATCTGCGGTGTTATTCCTTTTTCGTTAAGTTTTCCTTTTTTGTCTGTGTTTATATTTATTCCTTGTCCGTCGGTTTTGTATTCCGCTTTGTTTTGTATGTGCTTGTATTCAAGCGTTCCCGTTGTAAGGCTGTTTTTGTCGGTTTTGCTTTGTATGGTGCTTCCTGTTAATTTCGTTTTGTTTTTTACATTTATATCGTAGCCGTCTTTTCCTGCATATATTCCGGCTTGTGTAGTTACGGCTTTATAGGTGCTTTCGATTTTCTGATTACCGATTCCCGATTTTACATTTATGTTTTTGTGCATGTCGATATCTATTCCGATGTTTACATTGTTTTGTATTTCTTTATTTGTTTTTATGTCTTGTTTACTTTCAAGGTTTAAATTTTCCGCCGATATTTGTACTTTGTCGGCTTTTATTTCGCTTTGAGTTATATTTGTATTTTTATTGCTGTTTAGATTTATTTTATTTGCATTGAACCGGCTCATTGTGTGTGTTTGTACTATCTCTTTTTCGTTTCCTTTGTTTTGCATGTAACTTAAATTTATTCTTTCTGCATCAAACATTTTTTTACTTTTTTATAAATTAATTTACCTAAAAAATATATAATAGCCTCAAAAAGTATGGCACTTAACAAAATACCCGATACAAAAATTAGATTATATAAAATCTCTATAACAGTATATTTTAATTTAAAAATATAAAACTCGCTAATACCTAAATTTTCTAAATCTGAAACACAAGCAATAAATATAATAAGTAAAACGGCAATTACAGGTAAAATCCATACAACAAACCATTTCGTCCCATAATAAAACAAATAAGAAAATAAATAGTAAACACTTATCCAAAGCAAAGATGAAACTATAAATCTATATATTAAAATTCTATTTATTTTTTTATACAAAAAGTAATAAGAAAATATCCAAAATTCAGATATAAATAATTTACATAAAAATCTTAAATCATAATTTATACCATAGAAATCCCTTAACGGAAATAAAATATCAACAATTATAAATGTAACATTACATAATAAAAGTAACCCTAATAAAGTATTAAATCGTTTCCATTCATTCATATCAATGCCTTTTTATCTTTCAAAATATTTAAATCAAAATAGCCTAAATCGTTTTGTATAAGTTTAAACGGTATTGACATTTTCCATGCGATAGGCTCTATATGAAATGCTGAACCCACTCTATTAAATCCGGCTTTATTTTTATAACATTATAACATTTTTCTAATATGTATAAGTATGTATAGAAAATATATTAGTTTTATCGGATTTTTACAGTTATTTAAAATAGATATTACAAGTTTAATATCTATAATGTGTTGATTTTTTTATTTTTACATAAAATTTTAGTATATGTATAATGCTAAATATTTTCCTGTAGTTACGGTCAAGTAAATAGATAATAGATATATTGCTATTGTTGCAAATATTAATGACGGGAGATAATAAATGATACGACCGGGATATTTTTCTCTCAACTCAGGATTTGCGATTGAAACTATAACATCTACAAGCGGGGTATTAATATAATTACCGAATAAGTGAAGTAGTCCATATGCATGCATATATGGTAGGAGTATCTTTTCTGAATGCATATAAAAACAGATATGTCAAAAACAGACTGAAAGAAGAAAATATAGTAACAAAATATATAATTTCGAAAATCATATTAAGTATGGCAGTTGCAAAAACACCGAAAGCCAAGTAACCGGAAAATTCGTGATGTTTGTAATCCTGATACATTGCAATGAAAGCCAAAATGAGCCAACTGTAGTATGCGTATTGACGGCAATTGAAGTACATTGCGATTCCGTATGCCGCAAAGTATATTGTCAGAACAATTGCACTGAAATGATCTTTATAGAATTTATTTAAATCGTATGTAAACATAGCACCCCTTATATTAAATAATTATTAAATCTTGAAACTATTATATATTTTTAACGTTGATTTTGTAAAGGGGAAATACAACAAAGAAAATTCAAAGTAAAGAAAATGGATGCCACCTATAACTTATAGGTTAGCATCCATGATGTAAAAATTTAATATTTGTGTCCAGTTTTTGGGATACACTTCACTTTCAAATCGAGGTTCTTTTTTATAAAATTTCTTTTATGTCTTGAATTATTTGCGGAACCGTCATTCCGTTTTGTTTCAATATTTCTTCGATGTCGTATCTGTCCAAAAATTCTTTTGCCAATCCGTAGATTTTCACTTTTATATCGGTAGACGAAAAGTATGCCGCTATTCTTTCTCCGTATCCTCCGTCTTTTATTCCGTCTTCGAGTGTGATTATTATTTTGTGTTTTTCTTTTACTTTTTGTGCGATTTTTTCGTCAATTCCCGTTATGTAAATCGGATTTATGAGGGTAGCTTTTATGCCGAGCGTTTTTTGTATTTCTTCGGCAAGTTCTTCGCCTTTCGTCATCATTTGTCCGAGTGCGTAAATCGCTACGGTATTTCCGTCTTGTATTATTTCCGATTTATTTATTTCGTCATAATTTTTTCTTACTTCTTTTTTCGTGTACTTCGTTTTTCCTACCGGCATTCTTATCGCTACGGGAAATTTTTTATTTTCAAGCGACCATTCGAGCATCGCCATGTACTCGTTTGCATTTGTCGGTGCAAGGTATACGAGTTCGGGTATGTGAGATATAAGCGGTATGTCGAATATTCCCAAATGAGTTTTGTCACGTGTTCCGTACAATGATGCGTTGTTTACGAGCATTGTTATCGGAGTTTTGTTTATACATACATCTTGAGAAAGTTGGTCGAATGCACGTTGCAAAAAGGAACTGTATATCGCAAGGAGCGGTTTGCCGTCATTTTTCGCCATTCCGCTTGCAATTGATACTGCGGCTTCTTCGGCAATTCCTACGTCCATATATTGTTTGCCGACTTCTTTACGCTCTTTGTCCCAAAATCCGACAACGCTGGGTGTACCGGCAAGTATTACCGTAACTTCTTTGTCTTTTTTCGTCTTTTCAAGTATGTAATCTCGTGTGAGTGTCGTGTACGTTTCAATTTGGGTGTTGTTTATGTTTTTACCCGTTTTTTCGTCATACGGTTGGTGGTAGTGCCATACTTCTTTTTCTTTTTCGGCATAATCATATCCCATGCCTTTTTGTGTAACCATGTGTATTACAACAGGTTTTGAAATGTTTTTTACTCTTTTAAGCACTTCGGTGATTTCTTTCAAATTGTTTCCGTTTTCAACGAAAATGTAATCCAAATTCATCGCTTTGAAAATATTGCACGGATAAGCGCCTTTCGTTTCACGAAGTTTTTTCAAATTTTCATACAATCCTCCGTGATTTTCGGCAATGGACATTCCGTTGTCGTTTACTATCATTATGAAATTGGTACCGAGTTCGCCGGCAATGCTCAAAGATTCGAGTGCCTGACCGCCCGAGAGTGAGCCGTCACCTATAATCGCCACTACATTTTCATCACTTCCACGCATATCACGTGCTTTTGCAAGTCCCAACGCCAAACTCAACGATGTGGATGTGTGTCCGATTGTAAAAAGATCGTATTCACTTTCATCCGGACTTGTAAATCCCGATAAATCGAAGTAGTGATCGGGATCGGTAAATGCTATTTTACGTTCCGTAAGTATTTTATGTGTATATGTCTGATGAGATACGTCAAAAACAATTTTGTCGTAAGGCATCGTAAATACGTCATGCAAAGCGACCGTAGGTTCTATCATTCCCAAATTCGGTCCTACATGTCCTCCGGTTGTCGGCATTCTGTGAATTAAAAGAGTTCTGATTTCATCAACCAGAGCCTGCTTTTCTTCCGCAGTCATCTTTTTCAAATCTGCGGGAGTATTTATTTTTTCTATGTACATATTATTCCTTTTCAAATTTCAACAAGTATAAGTATAGTATACCATAATTCACACCGCTTCCTTATATTTAAATCGATATATAAATAAATTTCACGAATTGCTTTTATTTGGTTATATACTTTTGTTTGAATTTGAACATATACTATGTTACTATCAAGTATAATATTATTCTAATTAAGTATTCTGTTTTGTTAAGAGGTAAAAAATGGAACACGATAAGAAAATATCCGCATATATGCGTTTGTACACAAAAATCAGAAGTTCGATAACCGGCAAAGTTTACAAGTACGGAAGTAAATTACCTTCAAAACGTCAGCTTGCCGAACGAATGGGAGTAAGTGTCATAACGGTTGAGCATGCGTATGAACTTTTGGCGGAAGAGGGATATATAGAGCCGCGTCAACGTAGAGGATATTTTGTAATTTACAGTGAGGACAATTCTTTTGCGGTGGGAAAAAAGCCGATAAATATTTCCCCTTCAATGCGTAAAAACATAGAAATCGAGCAGGGACGTCTTTATTCACGTGAAGATTTTCCGTTTTCAATTCTTGCAAAAACGATGCGACGTATACTTACAATGTACGGTGAAAAAATATTGAGCCGTTCACCCAACAAGGGACAACCGGAATTTCGCAGAGCAATCGCCGAGTACCTGGCACGAAGCAGAGATATAATTGTAGATGAAGATCAGATTCTCATCGGTGCCGGTGCGGAATACCTCTACGGACTTACGGTACAAGCTTTAAGGCGAAACGTTTTGTACGGTCTTGAGGATCCCTCATACGAAAAAATCGAACAGGTATACTTGGCAAACGGTGCGAAAATAGAAAAACTGAAAATGGGCGTTGAAGGTATAGAAACGGAGGCGCTGCAAAAAAGTAATGCACAAGTTTTGCATGTAACACCTTACAACAGTTATCCCAGCGGAGTAACCGCAAGCGCTTCTAAAAGAAGAGAATACATTAAATGGTCATCAAAACGTAACGGAATTTTGATTGAAGACGATTTCGATTCGGAATTCACCTTACTTTCAAAATCTGAAGACACACTGTTTTCATTAGCTCCCGATTCGGTAATATATATGAATACGTTCTCACGTACCATAGCACCGTCAATGCGTGTAGGTTACATGGTAATACCGAAAAGATTGACGGAAAAATTTGAAAGAAATATAGGTTTTTATTCATGTACGGTTCCGGTATTCGACCAATTGGTGCTTGCCGAATTTATATCAAACGGAAGTTTTGAACGTCACATAAACCGTATACGAAGAAAAAAAAGAAAAGAACTTTTGGAAAATTAGGCAATTCAAAAGGCTTACTCAAGATTAAGTAAGCCTTATTTTTATTTCTTAATAATAATTCTCTGTACAATTGAAGGGAAACTCCACTTCCAACAAATGAAGAGACCGATAACACAATCGACTACACCTTGCAGCAAATCGAAAGGTATCTTAATCATTGCGTATTCCATAGTGCTGTATACGAATGCTCTTCCCAAGAAATATCCGATGCATGAGATGATTTGACCTGCCGTAACACCCATAACCGATGCGACAATCGGTTTATCGGTAAGACATTTACGTGCAATCACCGAAATCACGACACCTTGGATACCGTGTACTACAAGAGATACGAACATCGGAGCCGGATAGAAGAAGAAATCTCCCAAAAACGCACCGATACCCGCAACTACAAACGCTCCTGCCGGATCCAACGAAATTGCGGCAATGGTTATAATGATTTCATTAAAATAAAAATGACCGCCCGGAACAGGGATACTGAAAGAACTTAAAATTACATTTATCGCCATCATAAGCGCAGTCAAACAAAGCCACTGTGTATTATGCGGCAAACTTCCATATTCATGTTTCATATATGCCTCCAAAGAGTATTTTTGAACCCATGGCGTTCATTCTTAAAACATTATAAAATATTTTTTGAAATCTTAAAATTGCCAAAATTGAACAATTTTATAATACCAGTTTCAAATGTAATTTTTATTTGCGAAAACAAAATACATATTGAAGCATCAAATGCACTTATAAATTTAAGACAAATATTCTCATCCGACACGTTTTTACAAAGTACAAATATTTCATAAAACACAAAATAAAAAACGGATAAGGAAATCTTCACCGTTTTTAATGACGACTCAATTTCCTTAACCGTTTTTATTTTTTTAATACCATCTTGTCATCGGTAAATCGTTGTTTACACCTTTTGTCATAAGAATTTGATGCAAATCTATATTACCGAGCTTGAATGCGGCGGCACATCCGCAGAGGTACAAATCCCACATGCGAACGAATTCTTCACCACGTTCACTCTTAACTTTTTCACGAACTTTTTGGAAGTTCTCGTACCAACATTTCAAAGTCTTGTAATAATGTCTGCGTAAACTTTCAACGTCAAGCACACGGAAATCATTCTCGTATGCGCGGTATATCATTTCACGAAGTGACGGAAGCGTTCCGCCCGGGAAAATATACTTACGCATCCACGGATTTTTCACACCTTCGGTATTACCGCTTATGTAGTGTAAGAGGAAAACTCCTCCATCACACAAAAGGTGGTTTGCCGTTTCCATATAAAGTGAATAATTCGAACGACCTACATGCTCAATCATACCTACACTTACTATACGATCGAACATCAAACCTTTTGATTCCAAATCACGATAATCCACAAGATCGATATGTACTTTGTCCTCAAGTCCCAAAGCCTTTATACGTTCACGACCTTTTTTACACTGTTCCTCGCTCAAAGTACAACCGTAACCAGAAACACCGTACTTCTTTGCAGCTTCAATCAAAAGATATCCCCAGCCGCAACCGATATCCAAAAGTTTCATGCCTTTTTCAAGATGTAACTTTTCAAGTATGTAATGCACCTTATTACGCTGTGCATCTTCCAAAGTATCCTTTTCATTTTTGAAATAAGCGCACGAATAACTCATTGACGGATCGAGCCAAAGAGAGTAAAAATCGTTTCCTAAATCATAATGAGAAGAAACTTCCTTTTTTTGATTTGCTTTGGATTCCGATGTATGCAGAATACTGCCCAAAGCACCCTTGTCCAATGAAAATTGATTTGTTTGACTCAAAATTGCATACAAAGCTTCGTAAAGGTCGCCTTCAATTTCGATATCCTTGCGCATATATGCTTCTCCGAGCGCAAGCGTAGTAGATGAAAACAACTGCTTCTTGGGAATATCTTTATTTACCTTGACGGTAAATTTCGGCTCACCTTCTCCGATTTTATAAACTTTTCCATGTAAACTTACATTAAAACAAACTTTGTCGAAACGCTGCAAATAATGAATCAAAAATAAATCAAGCATCGACATCCGATACACATCCCTTCACACTTTTTTACTTAAGCGTGACATTGTATTTCTCCGCAAAATGATCGGGATGATACTCGTTTTTTGCTTTCCTCAAGCCTTCAATACCTAAATCCTCTTCGCGATTTACGAACTCGGTATCTTTGAACTCATTAAGAATAAAATCTCTGTTTATCGCCTGATATAAACCGCGCACCTCAGGATTTGCCTTTTCAAAATGTATATGTGCGACATTTTCATTAAGCAAATCTCCGCAAGTAAAAGCCTCTACCTTGCCATAAATACGAATAACGGCACCCTTTAAGCCCAACGCTTTCCAATTATCGAAAGCGAGATTTATGGCCTCTTCCTCTTTTTCAATATCACCATGACGCACGAACCATTCACTTATTCCTCTACGAGCATCCTCCATATTTGTATCATTTACGGGTTCATACACATAGTCACCATATTCTCTTAAAAAATGATTCAGGTGGTTCTTTTTCATTCTGAATTTCTTTCCGGAAAGATTGATCAGATCACTCGTCTTGTAAATATACTCCCAATCATCACGAAAGGGCGTGAAAAGATACTTATCCGGTACTTGCGTCTCAATTTTTTCTACAACCTCTTTTGAGGCACCCATCAACATGAAAGGATGACCTGTTTTATCAAACTCATGCTGAATTAATTCCAATCCGTGAGAAAAAGAAGCACCTTCCTTTGCAAACGGCGGCATGAAATAGACTTGATTTCCCCTTCCTGCACGTATGAACAAAATATCGTCCTGCTCTGCCCACATCGTATTGTAAGAATTTTGCCATAAAAATAATGTGTTGAACGAACAATCACATTGCTCATAATGATGAACCTTGAAAAAATCATTTATTCTTTCCTTATCGTCTATATTAAACCGTCGGAATTCTATGATTTTCGCCTCCCTCCGACCTTCGAATAAAAATTATACCGAAGTCCTACCCATAATTTAAACCTTTATCGGAAAATTTTCAAATCAAACTATAATATTAGAAAATTTACGCAACTGTTCACAACGAAAATACAAAAACATGAAAATTTGTTCGTTAAAATAAAAAAACTCCTTTTTTACGTGTTTTTTACAAAAAATACAACATTAAAATCAATAAAATCTGCATTTTAATTTTGTAAAATAAAAAGTTATTCACAGTTATTCACAAATATTTTTCATATTTCCACACCTTGAAAAACTCGACAAAATAAAGTTTTTTTGCTATTCTCAATTAAAACAACGAAAATTTTATTCACATTTTTAAACCTGTATTTTTGTACACTCCTTGTAAACACTTCACAAAAATTGCATTTTTACTGTATTTTTTCAATTTATAAATTTGTTATTGTCACACCCTGTGGAAAACTGTGAATAAGTATGTGAAAAAGGTGAATAACTGCGTATTTTACACAGTTTTTACATCTTCGTTTTCAAAAAATTACACATTGGAAAATACAAACTTCCGTTTTTGTTTTCGTTATTCTCATTTAAATATATCGAAAATAATCTATATTTATATATTACCACAGTTGTCGCATTTTTCATAAGTTTGTATTAAAATATCAGTTATGAATTTAAAAAAAATTATAATAAAAGGTATTCTATATGACTTTCATAAAAAAATTTTTAAACGCAAATAATTTAAAAAATCTGATGAAATTTTTATTTTCCGTTTTCATCGGTTTCATATTTATTTTTGTCATATCCGCACTGATAAACGGATACACTCCGATCAGCGGTAATGAAAGCTATGCTCTGTATGCGGCAATTTCAGTATCACTCACATATTTTTACTTCGGTAAAAGTAAATCATACCTGATTACACTTCTGCCGCTTTTCGTTTTATTTGCATCCGCATACCTTATCCGCAGATTTTCCGGACTTACATATGATGCACAAGACTTTTACCGTTTTGCGGGCTTTACACTTTGCATCTACAATCCTTTACTTATAATTTTAAGATTTGTAAAAAACAAAATTGCACATATCTTTACTGCATTCGTGACATTCTTCATTACATTGCTTCCGGTTGCAATTCTTTGGGGATACTGGACGATAACAAAAAAATTGATGCTTCCGGAAACTTTTCTCGCCATAAGTCAAACCGACTTCAGCGAAGCTTCTGCATATATGCAAGGTATGTTCAACTCAAGTATTTACGGACTTCTTCTCCTTTTTCCGATTATTGTCTTGGGACTTTCAATTTTGTCCTATAAAAAACTTGTAAAAAATACAAATCTTCCGAAATATTCCGTTGTTATTGCGATTTTACTTTTACTTTTACACGGACTTTTGATATTTCACACATCACGCAACTCGATAGCCGCACCTTTTATACAAACTAAAGAATACATGGACAAATACAGAGAATTTGCCGAAAATAAAGAAGCACGAAAACAATTTATCAAGCAAAATTTACAGGCAAAAGACGAAAAAGGCGTATACGTTCTGATAATAGGCGAATCCCAAAATCGTGACCATATGCAAGTATACGGATACAATCGTGATACAACTCCTTTCCTTTCAAGTATAAAAAACGATCCGCACTTCATATTCTTCGACCATGCAAGATCGTGCCACACTCAAACCGTACAGGTACTCACATTTGCACTCACCGCAAAAAATCAATACAACCGTATACAAATGAAAGAAGCGCCCTCGATACTCGAAGTTGCAAATGCCGCAGGATACACTACGGCATGGCTCAGCAACCAAGGAAAATACGGAATGTTCAACACGCCGATTACCGTTATCGCATCGGATGCGAAATACCAAAAATTCATAAACGAAACGGCAGGCGAAACAAAACGTGAATGGACCGAAAAAGTAGACAAAAATCGAAACCGTAAAGGAGATTACGATGAAAATCTGGTAACGGAGCTGAAAAACCTTCCGAAGACCGACAAAATGCTCATCGTCATACACCTCATGGGAAACCACACCCCCTACGGAGCAAGATACCCCGACGGATACGATTACTACAAAGGAAACGACATCTCCATAGACAAGTACGACAACAGCATACGCTATACGGACGAAGTTTTAAAAAATATTTATGAAACGGCAAAAGAAATACCTAACTTCAAAGGCATAATATACTTCTCCGACCATACCGATGCGGTAGATCAGGGACTTGCACACGATGCGACACTTTTCGTGCCGGAAATGACATATATACCTATGTTCATGACATTCTCGGACGATTATATGCAAAACCGCAAGGAAACGATAAACATATTGAAAGAACATGAAAAAACATATTTCACAAACGATTTGATATTCAACACTTTGCTTTCGATAATGGATATAAAACTCGGCGGCATCTATGAAAGTACAAACGACATCACAAAAAATTCATACGATGACGACCCTCACAGATTTTTGACACTTTACGGAAAAGTGGAAATCTCAAAAGATCCCAACTTCCCGAACAAATAAAAAAATCCCCGTCAAATGACTTCATAAATATCGTAAAAGATACAAAATGAAAATCATAAAAACGGGGATTATTTATTTTCCGGACAACTCTTTGAAAAGTTCCTCCACATGTGTAGAAGCTTTCACCTTTCGATACTCGGCAATCAAAACTCCTTTTTCATCAATAATGAAAGTGGACCTCTCTATGCCCATGTACTTTCTTCCGTACATACTTTTTTCCTTCATGACACCGTACATATTGCAAACCTCTTCATTCTCATCGGACAAAAGAGGGAAATTCAGAGAATTTTTATCTCTAAAATTACAATGCTTTCGTACACTGTCACGACTGATACCTATGACATCATATCCCAAACGTTTCAAATCTTCGAAACGATCTCGAAATGCCATAGCCTCCAATGTACAACCGGAAGTATTGTCCTTCGGATAGAAATATAAAATTACTTTTCTTCCCTTGTAATCGGAAAGAGAAATATCATGCCCTTTATCTGAAGGCAAAGTAAACAGCGGAGCTTTTTCACCCACAACGACATTACTCATAGTATCACCCTTTCACTTCTGTTTTATATAGATATAACACATTTATTCATAAAAAAGCAAAAAAGCAGGAGTTAACCTGCTTTCTCACCTATAAAATCTGCGGAGCGCTTAAAATGAAAAATTAAGCGTTTTCAGTAAAGAGGAAAGGCTTTACTGATGTTTTGTAATATATCATATGCAAATGAAAAGCACAACCGAAATATGAATATTTATACCTTTATTTCTTTTTAATTTATTTTAAGTTTATTTTTCTAATGCTCGAAAAAATACATATGTTTTATCGTATTTATCTTAAATATAATAAACTTGTATATTTGCCGACACTTTGTATAACAAACAAACTTTTCTTAGGAAATTTGTATTTTTTATCATTTTATTCATTAATATTCAACCTTAAAAATACCCTCCCTACCATACGATAAAGAGGGTAAATTTTTTTATCTCGCTGCAATCAAAGCTTGAATTTGAGCTTCAAGTTTTGCAATTCTTGCATTTGTTTCATTTTCAATTTGTTTTGTACGTTCATTTGCCTCCTTCACTTCATTTTTAAGTTCGGCATTTTCTTTCTGAAGTTTTGCCATTTCATCTTGCATTACGTATACCGATGAAATTACTCCGCCTTTATACTGCGGCATGAGTTTATTTCTTTCTTCCAAAAGTTTGCGATCGTAACTTGAACCGAATTTATAGGAAATACCGGCATTCGCCATGAGTTCGCTTGAACCTGCATATGAAAGTCCTGCATGCAAAAGTGTATTTTCATTTGAATAGTACGCAAGTCCGAGTGCTATAGCTTCTTGTCCTTTATATGTAGAAACGCCCGCCATGATTTGACTTCTGTTGTAAGGATCGTAGTCCAAAGGTTTCAAAGCGGAAAGCGCCGCCCCGAGAGCATCACCACGTACGGATTCGGTTTTGAATTCATTCATCTGTTTCGTGATTTCCGTTTTGAGTTTAGTTTTGATTTCTTTTACTTTTTCTTCACCTATTCCGTCCTTACCTTTCAAACTGTCAAGGAATTCTTGTTCACCCTTACCTTTATTCGGTTGAGTTCCGTCTTTATCTACATGTGCTTCCCAAATTTCATAAGCCGATTTTCCGTTTGTTCCGTCTTTACCGTCAATACCTTTCGTGCCGTTCGCACCGTCTTTACCTTTTTCGCCGTCTTTACCTTTTTCACCTTTCAGACTGTCAAGGAATTCTTTTTCCGTCTTACCTTTATTCGGTTGAGCACCGTTTTCTTCCTGGTCTCTCCAAATTTCATAAGCGGATTTTCCGTCTTTACCATTCGTTCCGGTTCCGCCTGTACCGTCCAGCGATATTTTTGTAACTTGATTATCGTCTTTATCTTTAAACTTTTCAACCTTAATACCTTCACCGAATACTATATGTGAGCTGTTCCATTTATTATCAGCACTTGCATCCGGTGTATATATACCGCCATTTACACTTCCTTGCGTATAGAAATTCATTCCGGGGAATTTTGACCAATCTACATTGGTGATTTTGGTAGTATTCGTAGTCTTATTGATTTCCGTTATAATATCTCCGGCAATATTACCGACAAGTTCACTTTTGTTTATACCGTAAGTAATTACATTTCCTTTCTTTTTGACGGAAAGTCCCTTCGCATCTTTATCTGTACTTGCTGCAAAAGTTACTTCATTACCATTTGAAATATCTGTACTATCAGTACCGACTTTCAGTTTCCATGAAGACATTGTACCTGTGCCGAGTTGGTTAAGTCCCAATGTTTCTTTGAGCTTTTTAGTGTTAAGTGTGTAAGTGACATTCTTTTGGTCATCTACCTTTGCGGTAAGAACGGATGTCGCTCCGTCTTTATCTTGTGTTTCCGCTTTGAAGGTAATAGCCGATTTTGTCGTTTCTCCTAAAGTAACATCTACAGTACCGGTTGCCGTATCTTTAATGGTAAATCCACCTTTAAGATTCGTAATATCTTGATTAATAGTCGTCACATCACCAACTTTAGCATCTAACATATCTTTAACTTTTTTAAGTTGAGCAACTGTAACAACATCATGATCTGCCGCACCGTCAGCTACATTAGTCAAACGTCTGTAATTAGCAGCAATTTTCTTATCACCTAATTGATATTCTTCATTACCTACAGAAACAACACCACTGACAGCATTAAATACAGAATTTGTGAGATAACCTTTCGCTAATTCTCCTTCTTTTACTCTTGCAAGTGATTCTTTACCTATAGCAATAGAATTGTTTGACATTGCACGTGCATAAGCACCTAAAGCTACACTGTCTTGTACTTCACTTAAATCCGCTCTTGCAACAGAGGCATAATGTCCTAAAGCTACAGCATTATTTCCTTTACTCAAAGAATGACGACCGAATGCCATTGAAGCCCAACCTTCAGCAAACGCTTCTTTACCTAAAGCTACAGAATGTTTACTCTTCGCTTTTGCAAGAACACCCATTGCTAAAGAATCCGTTGCATAAGCTTCCGCACCCGCACCTATAGCTGTAGTTTGATAACCATAAGATTTCGCACCGAAGCCTACCGCCATGGAATTCATATACTCTTTGCCCGCTTCAATAGTAGGTGTGTCGTCTTCTCCCGTTTTTGTGAAATAGTTGTCCGGCACACCAGTTTCAGGATTACCGCCTGAAGTTATAATCTTACCTACATATGCACTACTTCCAATTGCCGTAGCATAATTACCTCCGGACGCAACTGAAGCTTCTTCACCTACTGCCGTAGCACCTTCTGATTCCGTTTTTGCAGCATAACCTATACTTACCGTTGTTTGCTGTATTGCTGAAGCTTGCGAACCAATTGCTACTGAGCTAAATCCATTTACTTGTGTCATTGTACCTATAGCAATTGACTGTTTATCTTCAGCCTTTGCTTTATAACCCATAGCAATATCTAAGTATCCCGATTCCGATTCACGACCTATTGAAATTGCATATCCTGTCGTATTTTTAGATTTTAAACCTAAAGCAATACCAGATGAATCCGCCACCGTACCACTACCTACAGCAATACCGTGTTCATTCTTCACTTCAGGTGCCACTTCACCACTGTTTCCGGTCGCACCTATTGCAATACCGAATTTGCCTTTATTCTTAGTAATCCCTTCGCCGATTGAAATAGAATTTCTATTTTCAGCTTTTACTTTACTACCGATAGCAATTGCACCGTCGCCTGTAGCTCCGTCATTATTCCAATTGGAGCCCGCCAATTTATCATTTAATGGTTTATTCTTTTTAATAGAAACATAGTGAACATCCGGCTTCGCATCAACTTTATTATTTAACGCCTTGAGCTGCGCCACGTTTACCGCATCGGTATCTTCACTTCCGGCGGCTACATTAGTTATCTGTCTTGTCGCACCTGCACTTCCTACAGATACAGCTCCATTACCGGATTGCCAAGCAGCAATCATCTGTTTTTTCTCTTTTACAGCAGAGATAAAATCTGAGTGTCCGGCTATCCATGCATCTGATTTTTGTTTTGCAGTTGTTTCTTCCGGAGAATTTGTCGGTGCATCTAGATAGGCCTTTAATAATCCGTTATATTCATCTTTCAAAGGATCAATTTTACCCGTAAGCTCATCATATTTTGCTTTTTGTCCGGTGGATTCCATAACTTTTTCAAGTGTACTGTTATCACCATCCAAGGCATATCCGATTTTTCCTTTTTCACGGTCTACCGTAGAGTATGCACCGAGAGCCACTCCGTTTTCTACACTCCCCTTCGCCTTATAACCAATACTCGTTGCACCCTTTTTATCCACACTCGCTGAAGCACCTAATGCTACCCCTTTTTCTGATTGAGCCTCTGCACTCAAACCGACTGCCGTACTCCATTCACCGGATGCGCTTGCTTTCATGCCTATGGCTATTGTCCCTGTCTTTTGCGCACTGGCCCTATCACCGGCAGCAAAACTGAATCCTCCGGACGCATTTGCCTGAGTACCTATGGCGGTAGACTGCAGTCCGGTCGCTTCGGTCAAGTTTCCAACCGCTACCGTTGCAGCTCCAATAGCTTTCGATAAATGACCGATTGCTATAGCGCGAGGTGTAGGTGTCCATACCTTTTTACCACTGAGATAACCATAACCTTTATTAGACATTAAATCTTTTCTTTTTTGTTCTGTTAAAGCATTAAATTCATCATTTGTATACTCTTTAAACGTTGTTCTATAGTATAAATATTTATCAACTCCACCAATGCTCATTTCACGCAAGATATAATTTTTCTTTTCTTCATCAGACAATGCATCATAAGCCGATTTGTCTATACCTTCTTCTACTCCTGCCAATGCAAAATAACCCCAAGCCTGAGAATAATTACCTATACTCCATGCATTTACACCCGTTGCGTTGCTATCCAATCCATATGCTCTCGCTTTACTACCGATAGCAATTGCATTTTCACCGATTGCACCATCATTATTCCAATTCGTTCCATCAGGCGATGTATTGTCATCTGATTTCACTGAAAAATAATGAATTCCAAATTGCGATTTCAAAATTTTTATATTTTCATTATTTTTAAGCTTTTCCAATACTTTATCTGCAATTTCATTCTTCTGTTCATCAGTCAATACCGGTGAATTATTTTCAGCTTGAACGGTGTTTTCTGCAAATCCCGTTCCACATAAAAAAAGTGCGGCTAAAAAAATTGCTGCCGTTTTTTTCCCGCTTCTCAAAGTTTCTTTTCGGTGACTTTTGGCAATTTCCGATACCGCAATATACATATTTCTTGCATTATTCCATATTAATTTGTATACTCTGTTCATTTTGAACTCCTTTTTATTCTTATTCATTAAAAATATTTTAGACAATGTGTATATATAATATACTATAAAATAATATCTTTTTTTATTAATATACTATAAAATAATATTTTTTTAAATTTATTTAATATAATTAAATTTTTATACTTTTTGTTTATTTTTTATTTAATGTTTTGCTGTTTTTATTTTTATTTTTTCTATAGTAAAATATTTTTAAAGGGAGGGATTTTCATGCGTAAAAATTTTGAGCCCAAGACTTGGTTGGTTCCTCAGCCGGTTATGGTTATTTCCACTTTCGATAAGGATAATGTTCCGAATGCCATGGTGGCGGCTTGGGGCGGTATTTATGATACGAATCAAATCGGGTTTATGCTTTCTCATACTCACAAGACTACTTCAAATTTGATGTTGAACAATGCTTTTACTTTAGGTATTGCAAATGCGTCTTCAATCGATCGTATTGATTTTTTGGGTATGGTTTCGGGTAATGATGTACCGGATAAGGTCGCTCGTGCAGGTTTTACCGTTTCCAAGAGCGATTTCGTTCATGCTCCGATTATCAATGAGTTGCCTTTCGTGCTTGAATGCAAGGTGGCAAAGTGTGAGAAGGTAGGCGAGGATTTTTATTTTGTGAGTGATATTGTAAATATTTCCGTTGATGAAAATATTTTGAATGACAAAGGAAATATTTGTTTCAAAAAGTTGGATCCCGTTATTTTCGATGCGGTTCATTCCGCTTATCGCCGTCTAGGAAGTAAGGTTGCAAATTCGTTTGAGGTCGGAAAAAAGTACAAAAATTTATAATTTTGAAATTCAAAAAGCACGGAGTTTTTTCGTCTCCGTGCTTTTTTGCGTGAAATCAATTACGTTTTTTAGTTTTAAAAAATATTACGGAGTCATTTTCGTTCAGATTGAAAAATGTCCGGAGTATTATTTTTTATTTTCATTTTTGTCTTGTTACGAATATTACCGCACTTATTATCAGTGCCATTCCTATAAGTTCGTATATTCCGAATGATATCGAAAATATTAATATTGAGAATATTACCGATGAAAGAGGTTCCAGTGCTCCTACTATTCCGGCTTCTTGCGGTTTTATGTACTTTGTGCTTGCAAGGAACAATCCGAATGCTATTACCGTTCCGAGTATGACTACGTAGATAAATGCCGCTACCGATTCCGTATTTATTTTTCCGACAAATGGTGTTGTTAACGCATAGCATAAAAGGCATATTCCGCCGATTATCATTGCCCAACCTACTACGAGTGAGGTTCTGTATTTTTTCAAAATTTCTTGCGGCTGCATTGTATAGACTGCCGCACATAATGCCGATATAAGTCCCCATGTGAGCGCTTTAGGAGATACTTGCAATGTTTCGTAGTTTCCGTGTGTAACTATGAAGAAAGTTCCGAGTGTGGCGAGCATTGCACACAGCATTTCAATTTTTCCGGGTTTTCTTTTTTCTTTGATGCATGCCCATATTACGAGTATTATCGGCATGAGGTATTGGAGTACGGTCGCTACTGCCGCATTACTTGCTTTTATCGTTACGAAGTATGTGTATTGCGCTCCGAGTACGCCGAACACTCCGAATATTACCAAGTCTTTTAAGTTTTTTGTTTTTTTCAATATTTCAAATATGTTTTGTCTGTTTTGAGTTATATCGAAAATGAGCAAAAGTATTCCTGCCGTCAACATACGAAACGATGAGAGCCATTCGGGGGAGAATCCTATTACATTCAAAAGATATTGTCCGGCTATTCCCGAACTTCCCCAAAATATGGCTCCTGTTGCTGCCATTGCTATTCCTTTTATTCTGTCGCTCATGTTTTTCCTCTACTTAAATTTAATACCCGTATTAACGGGTATTTTTATGTTTACTCTATTTTTTTATTCTTTCATTTTTCTTTTGTAAGTGTATATTCCCAATCTGTTGTTTACGCATCTTATGAAAGGCATCATCATTTTTCTCCAGCCTTTTACGTGTTTTTCCATTTCGTCAGTGAAATTTGTGTATCCTATCTGTTTTATGAGAGGATTTAGTTTTGTTATTTCACTTCCGTCTTTGCATCCGAATTTGAACGGTGCTTTTTTCTGATCTACCACATCATGTTTTCCTGCAAATATCAGTGCGTTTTTTGAAAGCAGGTCGAACTGTGCGGTAAACGAGTCGAATTTGTCCGTAAGTATTTTCAAAAATTCTTTTACTTCTTCTTTCGAAAAGTACATGAGCATTCCTTCGGAGATGATGAGTACTTTTCTGTTTTTGTGGTTTACTTTGTCGGGCCAAGCGGGATCAAGTGCCGACATTGCTATATTTTCAACTCTTGCGTGTTTTCCTAAAATTTTTTCTCTTGCTTGTATTACGGGTAAAAAATCTATGTTGTACCAGTGTATTTTTCCGTTGTCTACTCTGTAAAATCTTGTATCCAGTCCTGCTCCTACCGATATTATTGTTGCATCGGGGTATGATTGTATGAATTTTTTCGCTTCATTATCCATTACTCTTGCACGTATTATGCAGCCCAAGTAAGATGCCCATGCTTTTTTCAATTTTTTATCGTTTATTTCTATTTTTTCAGCTATTTCTTTTGCTTTGAAATCGAACAATATAGGTCTTTCACTGTCAAGGTCTTTTGCTCTCATGTACAACGTGATGAGTGCCGTTTCCGAAACTCCTTCCCACTTTGTATTCATAGTTTTTCCCTCCTGTCTATTTACAATATATCATATTTTTCACATTATTTTTCATATTTTTTCACTTGTTTTCAAATTTTATAAATATGTTAAAATGTATAAAGTATAAGAGGAGGTTTTTATGCGTATCGTTATTTTGGGAGCCGGTGATTTAGGTTACAGTATCGCCGAACTTCTTTCAAATGAGGATCATGATGTCATCGTTGTGGATAATGATGAAGATTCTCTTAATCTTGTAAAAAATACTTTAGATGTACTTACTATCGAGTCGGATGCGTCTTCACCCTCGACTTTGCGTGATAATGATATTTCTTCCGCAGATATTTTGGTTGCAACGACACGTTATGACGAAGTAAATATCATTGCATGTATTCTTGCAAAAAAGATGGGTATTTCTCATACTATCGCACGCATTCGTGACAGCAAGTATATTAACGAGACCGATGAATTTATGCGTGAAAATTTCGACATCGATCTTGCAATCAGTCCCGAGCAGGTTACCGCTTACGAGATGAATCGTATTTTAATGGCTCCTCTTTCTTTGAATATTGAAGATTTTGCAAACGGCAAAGTACGTCTTTTTGAGACGAATATTCCCATGAAGTCACATTTTGCAAATATGGCTTTGAAAGATTTGAATCTTCCGGATACCATTCTTGCCGCCATGATTTTCAGAGACCATGAAATGATTATTCCTCACGGTAATGATATAATTCGCCCTTTCGACAGTGTTTACTTTATCGGAGATCCCAAGGAAATAGAAAAGTTCAGTCACTCTTTCGTTCCGATGGATACGGGCAAGGTTCATCGTGTAATAGTTATCGGTGCAGGTCGTACCGGTCTTGCTCTTGCTCCTCTTTTGGAGAAAAACGGTGTTTCCGTAAAACTTATAGACAATAATGAAGATCGTTGCAAGGATGCTGCCGAGATTTTGAACAATTCAGCGGTTATTTGCGGCGATGCTACCGATATAGATCTTCTTATGGAAGAAGGCGTTTCCGATGCGGATGCGGTTATCTGCACTACCGGAGATGACAGATTGAATATGATGATGGCACTCATTTCAAAACATGCCGGTGCAAAGAAAACCGTTGTGCGTGTCGCACAAAGCGATTATGTAAATTTGATGGAAAAAATAGGTGTCGATGTCGTTCTTTCAACTCGTCTTATTGCAGCGGAAGAAGTTCTCGCTTTTATACGTAAAGGAGGACTTGTTTCAGTTTCGTTCCTCGAGGATGCAAAAGTCGAAGCTTTGGAACTTATTCTTCAGGAAGGTTCACCCGTTTCCGACAAACCTCTTATGGATATAGATATGCCGAAAGAATGCCTTATCGGCGCTTACGTACGTGACGGAGAAGCTTTTATTCCTAAAGGTAAAACAATTCTCAAGACCGGCGATCGTGTAATAATTATTACGAAATCTTCCGATGCTTCCAATATTATGGATTTTTTAAAGGGAAATGAATCGTAATGGATTTCAGAGTTTATTTCTACATATTGGGTCTTTTTACCCTTTTCCAATCTTTACTTCATTTACCGGCAATTGCAGATGCTTTGTATTTATCTGAAAATGTCGTTCCTTTCGTGTTCTCTTTTTTATTTACATTTATAATCGGCTCGATTTGTGTATATTTTCACAAACGAAATAATTACACTCTTCCTTTGATGACAGGAGTATATCTTTTGCCCTCTTTGTGGATTTGGCTGGCATTTTTCGGTATGCTCCCTTTTGTTTTTTCCGGTATGCTCGTCCCTTTGGATGCTTTTTTTGAAAGCATTTCATCACTTACAACCACCGGAATGGATATAATTCACCATACAAATGCACCGAGTTCCTTGATTTTGTGGCGAGACCTTTTGAAATGGAGCGGCGGACTCCACTTCGCAATTATGCTTTTGACGGTTTTTTCAAGACTTTCACCACGCTCTGGATCTATACTTTCAATATCATCAAGAGGAATTTTCCGTCCGAGTCACAATCGCATGCTTTCGATAAGTATTGACGTTTTTAAAATATATTCACTTCTTTCCCTTATTATACTTTGTCTTTTTTACTTGGCGGGATTTCCGATATACAGCTCACTCAAACTTGCACTTCGCACAGTTTCGACCGCAGGCGCAATCATACCCTCGACTATACAAAATCTGCCGCTTTCGTCACTCGTACTTTGCATAATCGCAATACTGATCGGCGGCTCAAACTTGATGTTCTATCATCCTTTATTCAAAAAGAATTACAATATTTCATTCAAAAACGACAAAGAACTGCATATTTACCTTGCATCATTCTTTGTAATAGCATCACTCTTTGCAATTCATATGTACAGTACGAAATACTTTGACCTTACTCAATCCGTAAAAGTTGCGTTTTTCTACAGTGCATCATTCCTGTCGACAACCGGATTTGCAACGAAATCCATTGCAAACTTCCCGGAATTTGATAAATTCCTCATGCTTCTTTTACTCTTCTTCGGAGGTTGCATAGGATCGATGGGCGGAGGATTCAGAATTTTCAGACTTATCGTACTTTTCAAAACGGTATCAAGAGGAATACGCCAAATGGTACATCCTCATCAAATTTCAGACATAAGACTCGGTAAAAATCTCATACCCGTAAATGATTTTATCTACATACCCGTTTTATTCTTTTCGTACATTTTCATAATATTCGTATCATCTGCAATACTGTCTTTGGACGGATTTACAATGACGGAAGCACTTGGAATTTCCATAAGCTGCCTTACAAGTGCGGGAAGCGGAGCAATGATTTACGGAATAAACGAATTCTCGACATTTTCTCCGTTTATAAAAACATTTTCAATTATACTTATGATTATCGGAAGATGTGAAATATTTCCGGTAATGATTATGTTCTTTAAAATAAAAGATCGTATTATCAATCGTTGGTAAGGAGGGACTATGAATATAGAAATGCTTTTTTTCATGCTTGCAAGACTTCTTTTTGCAAGCGGACTTGCACTCATTCCCTCACTCATGCTTGCATTTTTCTACAACGAACCTTCAACTCCTTACTTTATAACAATAGGCATATCACTGCTTTTATTTCTTTTCTTCTACCAAAACGGACGTGAAAGCGTAGAAATATCCACACGTGAAGGCATGGCAGTCACATCGTTGGGTTGGATAGTAATCTCACTTTTATATGCGATACCCTACACATTCTTTTCAATTTCATTTTTGGACAGTTTAATTGAAAGTATCTCGGGACTTACCGGAACCGGCGCCACCATAATAAACAACGTGGAAGCAATGCCTCAAAGTCTGCTCTTCTTTCGCAGCATGACACACTGGATAGGCGGACTGGGAATAATAGTATTCTTCATTGCACTTTTTCCTCAATTCCAAAAAGGAACGGCAAGAATGCTATATACCGAAAGCAGCGGCCCCGTATCCTCAACAGCAATGCCCCGCATAAAAGAAATGACAAAAGCGCTCTTCATCGTATACACGATAATAACCTTACTTGCAACCGCAGTATACATGGTACTCGGACTGGACTTCCTTACCGCACTGAACCACGCATTCTCCACAACGGCAACCGGAGGATTTTCAACAAACAACGGAAGCATAGCGGAATTCAAAAATCCGATGCTCGAAACCGCCATAGCGATATTCATGGCAATCTCGGCAATAAACTTCAGCGTATACGTAATAGCATGGAAAAAAGGCTGGAAAACAATATTCAAAGATGCGGAATTCAAAGGATACTTTGCAATGCTCGCATTCGGAACACTTATAACGGCGATAAACCTCAATATGCAAGCCGACATACCCTTCATGCAAGCACTTCACGACACATTCTTCACAGCATCATCACTATCCTCGACAACGGGATTTGTAACGGTAGACTTCGACACATGGCCGACATTCTCGAAATGGATATGCCTCATGCTCATGTTCGTAGGAGGAAGCGGCGGATCTACATCCGGCGGCTTTAAAATAATACGATTGATAATACTCCTGAAAGGCGTATACGCACTCATAAGATACAAACTCAATCCGAAATTCACAATGCACCTCCACACAGATACGGAAAACTACGACAATACCGTACTCCTGGACGTATTCAGATACTTCTTCGTATACTCGGTACTATGCATAATATTTATACTCATATTCCTCTTTGACGGAATAGCGACACGAGATGCACTGGGACTTTCAATAGCGACAATGAGCGACACCGGACCGGCATTCGGACAATTCGGCCCGACAATGAACTATGCAGCACTTCCGACACTGAGCAAAATAGCGATATGCTTCTCAATGCTTATAGGAAGACTCGAAGCATTCCCGCTCATAATACTCTTCTATCCGACATTCTGGAGAAAAAGCGGATGGTAAACAAAAATTCTCTCGTTTCGCAACTGAAGCAAGAGAATTTTTTGTAAAATACAGATTAAAGATATATTATATAATCAATACTGAAATAAAATACTGAAACAAAATATAAGAGGTTTAAAATGTTTGACTTCAATAATAAAAAAATTTTAGTTACATACCTTATGTATTTCGGAGATTTGGTAACAATTACACCTTTTTTGGAAATTTTACGTCGTAATGCAAAAAATTCGGAAATTACACTTCTGGTTGATAAAAAACTTGAAGATGTCGTTAAATACAATCCGAATATAGACCATATTGAAACAATCGACAAAAAAGGAAAAGATAATTCAATTTCCGGTATTTGGCGTATAGGAAAAAAACTTCGTAAACAAAAATTCGATATAACAATAAATCTTCATCCAAATGAACGTACCTCATTAATATGTCTTTTATCACGATCGAAAAAACTTACAGGTACTTCAGCACCGATTTTTAAAAAATTTTTCAATTTTTACACTCCTATAAATTATACTTTACATAATGCTGAACGCTTTATAAATATACTCAATCAATTAGGAATAAAAGATAAAGAAAATAGCGGTCTTCAAATTTTTACATCTAACGAATGGGATAAAAAAGCTGAAAATTTTTACATTGAAAACAATATAAAAAAAGACGATAAATTAATCGGTTTTCATGTAGGAAGTGCAGTTTTAAGAAAATGTTGGAAACCTGAAAATTTTGCAAAAGTTGCAGATTATTTTTCAAATAAAGGTTATAAAACGATTATTTTCGGCAGCAATTTCGATAAAAAACTTGTAAATGAAACAGTTTCACACATGAAAACTACTCCTATAATTGCAACCGGTAAGTTTAAAATAGGAGAATTTATCGCCGCATTGAAACGTTGCTCGCTTTTCATTTCAAATGACAGCGGTCCGATGCATGCCGCCGCATCTCAAAAACTTCCGATTGTTGGAATTTTCAGTTCCGGAAATCCTACAACATTCGGTCCATACGGCACAAATTCGATATGCCTTAAAGGAAAGCAAATTTTTGAATTTATAAATAAATCTTTTGAATTTATCGAAAGTTCGGAATTTATTTCGCCTGATGAAGTACCGGTAGAAAATGTAATAAAATCTACCGAAAAACTTCTGAAATTATAATCTTACAATAAGAGAGTTTATGAGTTGTTCGTTGAATAAAAAATAAAACTCTATAACATGCAAAAAGAGCCTTTCGGCTCTTTTTTTATATTGTTGTTGCTTTTTGTATGAATTTGAATTTTTTTGTTTCTTTCAATTTTTTCATTATTTTTTCTTGTTCTTCTTTTTCGCATATTATGAAGAATGCGGATCCCGATCCCGACATTTGGACTGTTTCCGATATTTTTTTCAGTTCTTTTTTTATTTCTTTCAGTTCTTTGTTTTTTTCAAAGAGTGCTTTTTCGAAGTCGTTGTATATGTTTTCTTTCAGTTTTTTTATATTTCTTTCTTCTATTGCTTGTATTACCGTTTCGTTTTTATTTATGTTTCTTTTTCCGCTTTTGTCGATTTCTTCGTATGCTTCTTTTGTGCTTATTGTAGTTTCGCTTTGTACTATGATGAGGGGTATATTTTCGTATTTTTTTATTTCTTTTATTTTTTCTCCTATACCTCTGCATCTTGCACTTCCTTCATAGATACAGAAGGGTATGTCGGCTCCGTATTTTACACCTATTTCACATAGTTCTTCTTTTGTGAGGTTTGCTTTTGTTAGTTTGTTCAGTCCTCTAAGTACTGCCGCCGCATCTGCCGATCCTCCTCCGAGTCCTGCTTGTGCGGGTATTCTTTTGTATAATTTCATGTGTACTTGCGGTTTTTCTTTTATTTTTTTATAAAATTCTTCTGCCGTTTTCCACATGAGGTTTTCTTCTTTTTCGGGTGCTTTTCCTTCTTCTACGGTAAGTTTCAGGTTTTCACTTTTTTCGAGTGTTATCGTGTCATGTAGGTCTATTGCGTGCATTATCGTGTCTATTTCATGGTATCCGTCTTTACGTTTTTTTCCTACCGTCAGTGTAAGATTTATTTTTGCATGTGCTTTTTCTGTTATTTTTTCCATTTTTCTCTTATGTTTTAAAAAATTTCTTTGTTTCTTTGAGTGCTTTTTTCGGACATGATACCGATAGCGAGTCTCCTACTTGCAGTGTCGTATTTGCGTCCGGTACTATGTGTGCTCCGAGTCTTTCTATGCTTACTATGAGTATGTGTTGTGGTATACCGAGTTCTTTGAGTTTTTTACCTGTTTTTGTGCTTGTGACAGGTATTTTCGTTTCAAAGAATGTTTGTTCAAGTGATGTCGGTACTACTCCTTTTATCATTCTCCAAAGCAGCGAGTCGTATACGGGCGGTTCTTTCAAAAGTTCCGCTACAAGGTAGGATACTATTGTTACCGTTCCTATTGCGTATATGTTGTTGAAGCTGTTTGTCATTTCAAGTACGAGAAGTATCGAAAGCAATGGCGATCTGATTGTGGATGCAAGTATTCCGCCCATTGCACATATTACTATTTGCGGAAGGTATTCCGGAAGACTCATTCCGATTGTGAGCATTATTTCTTGCATAAATGCTCCGGATGATGCTCCTATGACTAGTATCGGAAGAAATATTCCTCCTTGTACTCCGCTGCCGAAACAAAATGATGTGAGAAGAATTTTTCCGCAAATTATCATAAAGAGGTACATTGCGGCGTATCTATGTTGTGCGAGCATTCCGACAAGCGAGTTTCCTCCGCCCAAGAGTTCATGGTATGAGTATCCTATTGCCGATACCGCTATAAACGTTATTACAAGTTTTATTGCATTGTGTATTTTTATTTTGTTGTAGAGTGTTTTGTATCCAAGTAATACTTTGTTGAATATTACTCCGACTATTCCTACAAATACTCCTAAAAACAGAAGGTGTCCGAAGTAGTATAGAGGAAGTCCTTTCATTACGGAAAATCCCAGTGACGGTTTAAGATCGAATATTACGCTTGTGACGAAGTTTGATACGAGTACCGCCGAAAATGTGGGTATTACAAGTTTCGGATAGAAACTTTTGTGTACTTCTTCAAATACGAATACGGCTCCCGATACCGGTGCCGAAAATGCCGCTGTAAGTCCTGCGGCGGCTCCTGCCGATATCAGAATTCTTTCTTCACGCAGTGTGGATTTGAATAATTTGGATACTCCTTTTCCTATCGCTCCGCCCAGTTGTACTGACGGTCCTTCACGTCCGAGTGAAAAACCGGCAAGAGCATTGAAAAGTCCTCCTAGGTATTTTGATACCGCTACCGGAACTGCACGCATGTCGAAAAGTCCCATCATTTCACCTTCGATTTGCGGTATTCCGGATCCTCCCGACATCGGTTCCCATTTCAAGAGAAAGTATGCAATTATTCCCAAAAATGAAACGAGTATTATCCATAAAATTACAGATGTAATATCCGTGTAACTCATCAAATTGTCACGGAAATGATCCATGAATTGTATTCCGTATCTAAATGTCGCTCCTCCGATACCTCCGAAAAGTCCTACAATTGCACCTTTCAAAACCATTTCTATAATTATTTTTGTATTTAAATGGTTGAACATGTCATTATTTTTGCTTGCAATTTTTCCGATTTTGCCGAAGTTCAAGGTTTCACCTCTTTTGTTAATACTTCTTCATAAAACACTTTTTATTTTACCATATGGATATATTACATACATAATACATAAAGAAGATTTTTTATTTTAAACGTTGTATAATATAGGTTGCTTAAATTTTTTATTTTCAGGAGGATTTATGCCTACTCGATCAAAAAAAATTAAAACAATCGATAAAAAAAGTTTTTTAATACAGTTTTTAGTGACTTTAATAGGTACTTTTATCTATGCAATCGGTTTGAATACGTTCATGATACCGCATAAATTTTTGTCCGGCGGTTTTACCGGTATTGCAATGATTTTGTACTACATTACAGGTTTTCCTATCGGTCTTACGAATTTACTTGCAAACATACCTTTACTTTATTTATCTTACAAGTACATGGGTAAAAGGTACACGCTCTTTGCAATTATAAGTACGGTTCTTTCTTCAGGTTTTTTGGACCTTACGGTTTCACTTTCAAAAATTGTTCCGGTACATACTCCCATAGTTTCGGCAATTGCAGGTGCCTTTATTATGGGTTCGTCCATGGGTCTTCTTTATCGCTACGGAAGTTCTACTGGCGGACTTGATATTATCGGTGCGATGATAAAAAAATATTACAATATAGAAATAGGAAATGTTGTTTTATGTATAAATATTTTGATAATTTTATCGAGCATGTTCATATTTCAAATCGAACCGGCGGTATGCACTCTCATTGCAATGTACTTGAATGCAATGTTTTCAAATCGTGTTGTTTTAGGTTTTGCAAAACGCAAGGCGGCATTTATAATTTCAGATTATCCTCTTGAAATTTCAGATACTATTTTGAGAAATATCCATCACGGTGCAACTCTTCTTTACGGTCAAGGTACGTTCAGCGGACGTGAAAAGCAAATCGTTTTTTCAATTATTTCCTTGACACAGATAAGCAAATTGCGTAAATTGGTGGAAGAAGTAGATAAAAACGCATTTATTTTCATAATCGATGCGACAGATGTTATCGGTAAAGGTTTTACCGCTCCGAATTTCTTGAAAACAGGAAGATTACTCCCTTCTAAACGATATTTCATAGATGAAGAAGGAGAAATGGTCGCAACTGATTCATGGGAAAATGTACTTCACAAGGAAGCAGTTCATTGCGAACTTTTAAAAAATAACGAAAAACCCAAAAAGGAGTAAATCATGAACAAATATACAAAAATATTTTTTTGTTTACTCGCACTTACAACAATTCCTTTTACATTGAAAGCCGGAAATATAAATATTTCAAAAGAAATGACATACACTTCGAAAAAAGTTTCCGATGTTAATACCGATCGTGAAACTTCCACTTTCATAATGAAAGACGATATGGATAAACTTACACAATTCGACATGGAACGTGTTGGAAATAAAATGACGATAAATATCCATCAAAACGGTGTGATTGTATGGAAAAAAACTTACAATGTAAGTAACGGAGATTTTCGTGTTTCAAAAAAAATAAACAATGATAAAACCTCTTTTCTGATTATAGTTAGGCAGTACGCTTTGTATATAGAAGAGGGCGATGATGAAAATCATTGGAAAATTGTTGAAACAGATGCAAGTCATGTAGATAAAAATTCTGTAGATTTTCAAAATTTGAAGTTTGAAGATATGGAGATTAAATGAAAAACATACTTTTTATTTGTCATGGAAACATTTGCAGATCGCCTATGGCTGAATTTGTATTGAAAGATATGGCAAAAAAAGCAGGAATAAAAAATGTAAGTATAAATTCGCTTGCCGCTACAAATGATGAAAAAGGTAACGATACTTATTATGCAACAAAGGAAGTTTTGGATGAAAAAAATATTCCTTATACAAAACGTCAATCAAGAAAAATGACTTTGGTTGATTACAACAATGCGGATATTTTAATAGTAATGGATGAAAATAACGTAAATCAGGTAAAGAAAATAACAAATGGTGACCCCGATAAAAAAATACGTAAGTTGATGTCTTTTGTCGGTGAAGATAAAAATGTCGCCGATCCGTGGTTTACAAGAGATTTTGAATCTACATACAATGATATAGAAAGAGCATGTAAAGAAATTTTGAAAATTTTATAAAACAAAAAAAGAATGAAAGCGCTGAAATTATTGTTTTCATTCTTTTTTATTTATCAGATATTTTTCACTTTTTAAAATTTACAACTGTTTAAGTATTTTAAAACATTTTTGATTCGTAAATTAAATTCAAAATTATTTCTTCATTTTTCCTTTGTATTATACCTTTCATTCTGAACAAATCACAAAATGCCCATATTAAAAATCCGCCGCCGGTTATAAGATAAAGTATATTTACAAAAGGTTTACCTACATAGAAATAGTGACATCCGAAGAAAAACCATAATAAATATCCTATAAACAAACTTTTTTCTTTGTGTGCGAAATTGTCAAGTACATATTTTTTCTGTTCATTCGGCAAACTGTTTATGAGATTTATCATACGTTCATTCATATTTGTCTCCTTTTTTGATATCCTTTTTTTATATCCTTTTTTCATTATAACAGAATTATAATTTTTTATGTTAAAATATATAAAAGTTTCACATGAAACATAAAGGGGGATTTATGGATAGAAAATTAGTCGAAGTTTCTAAAATTTTTGAAAATTCTTTATTGGATTCCCTTTTTAAAAATAATGAAAATTACAAACTTTTTATTTTACAAAAGTCTTGGGAAAATATTGCAGGTTCTCTCCTTGCAAAAGAGTCTTTTGTTTTGAAATTCGTAAATTCCGTTCTTTTCATTCAGGTTACAAATTCCGTTTGGAAAAATCAGTTGCATATGTTGAAAAGAGATTTGCTTTCAAAAATAAATGCTCTTCCTTATAATTTCAATTTTACGGATTTACGTTTTGTCGTAGGTTCAAATTTTGTAAAAAGAAAATCTTTTCTTTCAATAGACAAGGTAAATAAAAACAATAATTTATTGAAAAACATTCATTCCGCAGATTTGGATGAAAAAGAAAAAAATCAAATTTTAAGATGGATTGATAATCATATAAAAAATGATGATTTAAAAGTACCTTTTAAAGATTTTATGTTGGAGCTTTTTAAAATAAGAAAAGGAGAGCTTTTATCTTCATATACTCCTTGTATTTTATGCTCCGCTCTTTGTCCTCCGAGTAAAAAAATTTGCGTTTTGTGTGAAAATGTTTTGGAACGAAAGAAAAAGCATGCAATAGTTATTATTTTAAAGAAAAAACCTCATCTTAATTACAATGAGGTAAATGAAATTTTTCCTTGTTCTTTCGAGTCTTTCAGCGATGCAAGAAATATGTTGATTTCACGTTACAAGGACAAAATTTTTAAAAATCAGGATACCGTTGATGAAAAGAAGTTTTTACTTTCTTTGCTTATTCATAAACCTTTGCAAAATATCAGTGATCTTGAAGTAAATAATGCTTTGAAGTATATTCCGAGAAGTAAATTTTAATTGATACAATAAAAACCCGCTTTTGCGGGTTTATTTTATTTGTATTTCTTTTCCTTCTATATATGCAGGTTTTTCCGTCATTGTCATAATTGTCTGTATATCTTTTTCTTTTACATATTCAAAAAGTATTTTTTTTCTTTCTCCGTCCAATTCACTTCCTACATCGTCCAAGAGAAGTACGGGATATTCTCCGGTTTCTTTTTTTATAAATTCCATTTCGGAAAGTTTTATGGAAAGTATTGCAGTTCTTTGTTGTCCTTGCGATCCGTACTTCGATATGTCTTTTCCGTTTAAGAGAAAAAGTATGTCATCTCTGTGCGGACCTACGGATGTTTGACAGAATTTTATGTCTTCATGTCTTTTTTCCAAAAGTTTATGTATATACCATTCTACATCGAAGTTTGTTTCATTTTTTTTGCTTTCTTTTTGTATGTAGTAAAGTTTCAGATTTTCACGATTTTTTGTGAGTCTTTCTTCAGTTTTTTCTATACTTTCATTAAGTTTTTGTATTGCTTCAATTCTTTTTCTTACTATGTATGCCGCACCTTTTGCTATTTGCATGTCCCATATATCGGTTTGAGGTTTTACTCCTCTAATTTGTGCATTTTTAAGTTCGGCATTTCTTTGTTGCACCGCACGCTTGTAATTTATCCATTCATAGTAGTATCTCGGATTTATTTGAGATATTTCCATGTCGAGAAATCTTCTTCTTTTTTGAGGATTTCCTTTTATAAGTTGCATTTCGTCCGGATTGAATAAAACTGTTTTGAATATCCCTACAAGGTCTTTGTTTTTTATTCTGTTTTCATTTAGAAATATTTGTTTTCCGTTTGTCTTTGAAATTTTTATTTTTATTTCATGATTGCTTTTTCCGCTATTGAATGTAAGTATTGTCGTACATTCGTTTTTGTCGAATTTTATAAGTTCTTCGTCTTTGTTTGTACGAAATGATTTTCCGAATGATGCCAAATTTACAGACTCTAAAAGATTTGTTTTACCTGCTCCGTTTTTTCCGGTAAATATAGTTATATTTTTATCCGTTTCTATTTCTATATTTTCGAAATTACGCACTTGTATGAGTCTGAATTTCTTTATTTTCATTCATTTACTCCGACTATTCTGTATACTGTGTCGTCTATGGTGAGTGCATCTCCGCTGCGTATTTTTTTTCTTTTTTCAAATACTTTTATACCGTTCAAGGATACTTTATGCTCACTTAAAAACATTGCAGTTTCGCCGCCGGTTTGTATAAGTCCTTCTTTTTTAAGTAATTGATCTAATTGAATATATTCTCCCGTAATTTGTATTATATACATTTTATCTTCCTCTCATAGGTGTTACTACATACTTATATGTTTTGTCGGATTCCTGTTCTACGAGCATCGGTCCGTTTTTTATAAGGTTAAGTATTATTTTTTCACCTTTCGAGTGTTTCAATATGTCTTCTATATATGTACAGTTGAATGTTATTTCAATATTTTCTCCTTCAAGTTTCAAAGGTATTGTCGTGTCGGATTTACCGATATCCGGATCTTCTTCGTATATTTCAAGTTTGTCGTTGGAGAAGAAAAAGTTTATTGTCTGATAGTTTACATCTCTTGATATCGGACTTACAAATCTTACTGCATCTATAAATTCATTTAAGTCAAGTTCGGCTTTTGCATCGAAATGTGACGGTATTACACGTTTATAGTCCGGATATTCTCCGTTAATAAGTGATGTTATGAAGTATGTATTGTTGAATGTAAATGCTACATGATTTTTTGCCCATGTTATTTCAACTTTTTCATCTTCGCCTTCAGGAAGAAGTTTTATAACGTCTGTCATTATTGCCGCCGGAACTATTATTCTTGCTTCTCCGTTCGCATTTTCTTCCAATTCTATTTCTTTTACCGCAAGTCTGTGTGTATTTGTTGCGGCCATTATAAATTTTTTATCTTTTATTTCAAATAAAATTCCTGTAAATAAAGGTTTTTGCTTATCGTTTGCTGCAGCGTATTGTATAAGATTTGTCATTTCTACCAAGTCTTTGCATTTAAGTGTTGCTTTCGAGGTATTTTGCATATTCAGTATTTCAGGGAAATCGTCATGTAATCTTGTAGGAAATTTTGCTATGTATTGTCCAGCTTTAAATGTTACAAGTGTTTCATTCTTTTTTATTTCCATAGTTATTTCTTCGGAAGGTATCATTCTTATTGTAGACAATAATTGAGGTGCTGCAATGACTGTTATGCCTTCTTCTTCGATTTGTGCGTTGCAGTATGTTTTTATTCCTACAATATAATCGTTTGCTTGAAATTCTACTTTATTATCCTTGGCAGCAATAAAGAAACCGTTGTTTGTATTTGATGTAACTTTTGATTGTGCTGCACGTTGTACAGTTTCAAGTGAGTTTATCAAGTCTTGTTTTTTGAATATTATTTTCATCGTTTTTCCTTTCGCTTTTGTTTTTTATTAATAAAACAGTAGTAGTAGTAGTATGGTGTGAAAAAGTGAATAAGTCTGTGAAAATCAGTTTTTGTGCGTTTTTCGGATTGTTTAAAATCTTGTGAATTGTTGAATTCTTTTTCAATTTATTCACAGTTTTATTGTCAACTTGAGTTATTCACAATTTAACCGCATTTTTTTTCAAATGTTTTTTAACATGTTTGAAAGTTCTTCTATTATTTTTTTCGTTTCGTTGTCTTTTGCAATGTCTTTTTCTACTCTTTCGCATGCATACAATATTGTCGAGTGGTCTTTTCTTTTGAATATGTCTCTTAGTATCGGAAATGAAAGGTTGAGTTCTTTTCTGCAAAGGTACATTGCTATTTGTCTGGGTATTACTATATTTTTCGGTCGTCCTTTACCTAATAGATTTTCTTTTTTTACGTTGAATTTGTTACAAACCGTATTTATTATTATTTCCGGTGTAATTTCACGATTTTGTTCCAAAGGAATTTGATCTTTGAGTGTTTCTTTTGCAAATTCGAGTGTCATTTCTTTTTTCTGTACTTTTGCATATGTGACGAGTTTGTTGAATGCTCCGTCAAGTTCTCTTACGTTTGTATTTATGTGTTCAGCTATATAGTTTATTACTTCAGACGGTATGTTTATTCCTTCTTTTTCCGCTCTTTTTTCCAGAATTATCGAGCATATTTCATAGTCCGGCGGAGATATCGGTACTATAAGTCCGCTTGAAAATCTTGTCTGTATTCTGTCTTCGAGTTCTTCAATGTCGCTTGGTGTACGGTCGCTTGTTAGTATGATGTGTTTTTTGTTGTCGAAAAGTGTGTTGAATGTGTTGAAGATTTCCATTTTCGATGAGTTTTTCGATCCGAAGAATTGTACGTCGTCTATAAGAAGGTAGTCCGGATTTCTGTATTTTTCACGAAATTTCGGCATCGAATTTGATTTGATTGATGCTATAAGTTCGTTTGTAAATGTTTCGCTTGATACAAATATGTATGAGAGATGCGGTGCATTTTCTCTTATGTAGTTACATATTGCATGAAGAAGGTGTGTTTTTCCCAGTCCCGACGGTCCGTATATGAAGAGAGGATTCATTTTTTTGTCCATTTCTTCCATATTTACAGCCATTTGTGCAACCGACAGTGCCGATTGGAATGCCATTTCGTTGCAGTTTCCGTGGACGAATGTTTCAAATGTGTGTTCAGTGTTTATCGGATTGGGACTTTTATGTACCGGTTTTTCTTTTACTTTTGTTTGTTTCGAGTAATTTTGTATGCTCGGAAGTACTATGTCTTGTGAGTTTTTCGGTATATTTATAAGTATATTTTCCGGAGGATTGTAAGGTTTTACTTCGTCCATAAGAGGAAGTTTTTCTTCTTCCATGAAGTCCGGTATTTTTTCCGATTTTTTTTCTTCGTGATCTTCTTTTGATAAAATTACTATTTTCATCGGTTTATTAAGTTTTTCACTTATAATCGTTTCAAGTTTTGTTTTATAGAGTGCTTCTATCCAACTTACAAGGTAAGGGTCTTGTGTGATTATAGTGAGTTCTTTTTCGTCCAAAAGTGACGGAAAAATTTTTTTGTAGAACATTTCGTAGTATTGGGGGTCGTTCTTTTTTATGTATTCGAGTATAAAACCCCATAGAGTGAAAAGGTTCATATAAATCCTTTCTGTTGTGTGAAAGATTGTGAAAATATTGTGAATATTTGTGAATAAATTTTGAATTTTTTTTAAAACATGTAATATTTGTCGATAAAATCTGTTTTTTTCAGTGTGTATACTTGTGTTTAAAAAATTTATATATCTGTGAATAACTTTATTTTATCATGATTGGTTATAAAGGTAAATGTTTTGTTTTATGTGTAGTTTAAATAAAAAAAGTGATACTTTTGAAGTACCACTTTTCTTTTTATTTGTGTTCGTATATGTCTATACGGTTTGTTTTTTCAACGTCACCGTCTTTTCTTGAAAGGCCGATGAATTGATCGATATCAAGTCCGTTGTCTACTGCATATTGAGCGATGTTTCTTACTCTTTCATTTGTAGATTTTTTGTCGTCATCATCTTTTATGTATCCGATAATTTTAAATTTATTCGGTGAAGATTTTACTTTTTTTACCAAATCGTCCAATTTGTTTTTTTGGTCCGCTTTCAGTACGGACGAGTTTTCATCAAAGTTTATGCTCGTGATGTAGTAGTCTTTTTCTTGAGTTGTTTTTGTTGTATTTTCAACTTCCGGTTTTTCTTTCTTTTCAACTGCAGGTTCAGTTATTTCCGGTTCGTTTTCGTCATCGTATGAATCGTCACTGTAGTCGTAAGAGTCGTCATCATCATATGTGTTTTTTGATATATGTGAACCGGTGCCGAATTTGTATGAAACGCCTGCCATAAATCCTTGATATGACATTGTTCCTTCTCTTGCTTTTGTCGTAAGGTATCTGTATCCGGCATTTACATTTATATTTTCATCAAGGTTGTAATCTACTCCGGCTTCGATAATTCCGGTCTTTTTCGTTCCCAATGAGCCTCTTGCATATGCTTCCATATTGTTTTTTAAAGGATATTTTGCAATTACACCGAGTTGGAGTGCATTGTTCGCTCTTGAAGGTTCACCTATAGGACTTGAAACATTGAAGTCCTGCATTGATATATGATTAAGTCCGCCGAATACCGTAATGTCATCTCTTAAGCGGTAGAGTACGTTCAATTCGCTGGAATCTCCGCCCGTATTTTTTGTATTTAATTTATGATGTCTGAGTTCGGCTTCAATTCCGTCTTTGTAGCCGTATGTCAAAGCACCGTCAAAGCTCCATTTTCCGCTTTGTGAAAAGTTTTTTCCGTCTGCTTTTGTGTTCCACATTCCTAAATTTATGCTTGCATTTCCTTGTTCAAGGTCGTTTTGCATTGCATATGTCATTGCGGTAATTGTTGTCATTGCCAATAATATAGATAATGTTTTTTTCATATAAACACCTCGCTAGTATTTACTTTACTATATTATTAAGATTTTTACAATTTTTATTTTTATAATAAAATTCCATAAAAAAATACCCGATTTCTCGGGATTTTTTTTAACTTTACAACATTCATCATTCTTTTTTATTTTTATTTTTATATATTTCAATTACGAGTTCTTACATTATCGACCCCCTTTAAATAATTTTTAAAATAAATTTCTATTCTATCACCTCTTTGTTTTGTTTTTTAAGAGTAAGAATTTAAGAAAATAAGTAAAAAAAACGTCCTTATTGTAAAAACAACAAGGACGAAAATTTATTCCGCGTTACCACCTATTTTGCATAAAATGCCACTCTCAAGTACCAACATACTTTATCTCTGTAACGGGAGATCCCGTAAATGCCTACATATCGACATTTCCTATAAAAAGACCATCTTCATCAAAGTTCCTTTTACTTCTCTCACCAAACGAAGCTCTCTGAAAAAATTCCCTTCAATTACTCTTCTTTTTGTAAAGTTTGTTTTATAAAGCTTGATATAATTCTAACAGATGTATTCAAAATGTCAATTTAAATTTCGTTTTTCTAACAAAAAAATAACTTTAAATTAAAACACACTCGTGTGAGTGTGTTTTGTTATCGATGTTACATATCTTCCGGTTCTTCCTGATCCGTTTGTTCGTAGAAAAGTGTGAATTGTCCGGCGAAGTACATTTTTACCGTTCCGACAGGGCCGTTACGATTTTTTGAAAGTATAATTTCTGTTTCGTTTTGTTTCGGGTCTCCGTCTTGTATTTCTTTGTTGTAGTATGCTTCACGATAAAGGAATGTTACCATGTCGGCATCTTGTTCAAGCGATCCGGATTCACGAAGGTCGGAGAGCATCGGTCTTTTGTCGTTTCTTGATTCAACTCCACGTGAAAGCTGCGAGAGTGCGATAACCGGTACATTGAGTTCACGTGCGAGTGATTTCAGCGATCTGGATATTTCCGAGATTTCCTGTTGACGGTTTTCGTTGTTCCTGTTACCTTTTGCTTGCATGAGTTGGAGATAGTCTATCATTATGATGTCGAGTCCTCGCTCGGCTTTGAGTCTTCTGCATTTTGAACGCATTTCTCCTACCGTTATACCCGGTGTGTCGTCAATAAATAACGGTGCTTCCATGAGAGCTCCTGCCGCATTTGCAAGGTTTGTCCATTCTTGTTGTGTGGAAATTCTTCCGGTACGAAGTTTTTGGCTGTCTATCAATGCTGTCGAGCATAAAAGACGTTGTACTAATTGTTCACGTGACATTTCAAGCGAGAAGAATGCGACTTTTTTGTGTTCAGTTGAAAGGCTCATATTTTTTGCCATATTGAGAACGAATGCGGTTTTTCCCATTGAAGGTCTTGCCGCAACTATTATGAAATCGCCTTTTTGAAATCCGCTTGTCATTCCGTCAAGTCTTGTAAATCCTGTGGGAAGTCCTGTAATTCCTATTTTGTTTCTGAATTTTTCGGTGATTTCGGTGAGTTCTTGTTGTACGGCTTCTCCAATCGGTATGAAGTCGGATTTACGTTCGTCTCTTGTAACTTCCAGTATGGAACGTTCCGCATGGTCTGTAATATCGTCGACATCTTCTTCTTCCATATATGCCGCATCGGCAATTATTCCGGCTGCGTCTATGAGTCTTCTGAGTCTTGATTTTTTTTGTACTATTTCTGCATGACGTTCGATACCTTTTGTGGAAATTATGTGTTCGGGAAGTTCATTTACATATAAAACTCCGCCCACATCTTCAAGTCTGCCCATTCTGCGAAGTTCTTCCACGACCGTCAAAAGGTCCGCTTCTTTACCGTTGTTTACAAGGTTTAAAATTGCGGTGTAAATAATTCCGTGAGCTTCACGATAAAAGTCTTCTTTTCTAAGAATATCTTCAACGGTAATGACAGCGTTGCGGTCAAGAAGCATTGCACCTAATACCGCTTGTTCCGCCTCGATATTTTGCGGCGGTACACGACTTACGATCATTGTATCCGTTGATTTTTTTGATGAATTTTTTCTGTAATTTTCTTTTCTGTTATCCATATTTTCCCTCGAAAAAATATTTATATACTTTAAATATACCATGGTGAGAACGGTATGACAAAGAAATATAATTTGAAAAGAGAAATATAATTTGAAATATGAATAATATAAATTTTTATTCAATATAAAAATAAAACACTCTTTCGAGTGTCTTATTTTTCATTTGGTAAACAATTTGTTTGAGTTTCAAAATTTTACTTGTCGTCTACGTAGATTTGTTCTGCAGCTTTGTAGCTTATCCAAATATTTCCGTCTTCGGTTTTCAAGAGTACCGGACCTTCGTATTCGGCTTTTTCTTTTACTTCAACTTTCATTTCTATTTTTATTTTTTTGCTCTGCAGGTAGTCCATAAGTTCGTAGTCTTCGACAATACGTCTTATTGTTGTTTTTTCTCCGGCTTCGCATTCGGAAAGCATTCTGTGAGTGAGTCCTTTTCTGACTCCGTCATTGTACGGAATAGGATCTCCATGCGGTGAATGTTTCGGATGACCTAAAAATTCGGAGAGTTTGTCTGCAAGTTCTTCCGATGTTTCATGTTCAAGTCCTTCGGCAAGTTCGTGAGCTCCGCTCCATTTGAATCCGAGCTTTTCTACGAGAAATACTTCCCAAAGTGCATGAAATCTCAGAAGTTTTCCGGCTTCTTTTTTTCCTTTTTTCGTTATTTTGCTTCCTTTGTATGCTGTGTAATCTATAAGCCCTTGCTTTTGTAATTTTGAAATCATTTCACTTACGGACGGCGGTGAAACTTGAAGCATATCCGATAATTCTTTATTAGAAACGACTTCGTGTTCTTCGGTTATAAGATAAATCGCTTTTAAATAATCATCTTTACCGGATGTTAATTTTCCCATAATTGCCTCCAATTTTATTAACTATTATGTAAATTATTTTTCAATTTACTGTAAATATAATACATTTGGTATTTTATAAATGTCAATAAATATTTTAAAATTTGCAGTATTTTTACCGTAAATAAATATTAAGTACATTGACATATTTATATTAGGTTAGTTTTATTATTTTTGTATATAAATTTTGTACATATTTAGGTACTTGCTAAAAGGTGTATTGTAAATGAATTTTTGCAGTTGTATTTATATTTCATAATATATGAAATTTTCAATCTTTAGTACCTGCAATTAGTACCTGTTTGTACATATTTTATATATCTGTTAAAATGGGTTCATAATATAAAAAAGAGGTGTAGTATGTTTTTACATGAAATATATAAGCATGGTAATCCCGATCATGTAGCTTTTTGCGGTAAGGCGAATGCTACTTACGGAGAGTTGGAGCGTTTTGTAGATTTGTATCGCAATGAGCTTTATTCTCTCGGTGTAAGAGAGGGTAATAAGGTAGGTTTGTATTGCGGTAATTGTGCCGAGTTCGTTTATGCGTACATGGCCGTTGTGAGTTTGGGTGCGATAATCGTTCCGATAAATAATTCGCTGATCGGTCGTGAGGTTGATTATATTTTGGATGATTCGGAGGCGATTTTCGTTATTTCCGATAAAAATCTTGATATAAAAAACAAGTTGGTAGATATTCATGTGTTGGATAGCGATGCACGCAGTGAAAAATCTCCGAAGGCTCCTGATTTCCCTTCAGATTTGACCGAGGATGATGTGTGTACTTTCGTTTATACTTCCGGTACTACCGGTGCGCCGAAGGGTGCGATGCTTTCTCACAAGAATTTGATTCGTAATGCACAGCAGACAAATATGGTGGTAACTCATTATCCCGAGGATAATACTTTGTGCGTGTTGCCGATGTTCCATTGTTACGGGTGGACACTTTCCGTTATAAATCCGCTTTTGCAGGGTTGTACGATTACCGTTTTGAATACTAAAAATCCTGCGGAAATTTTGCGTTCGATTGAAAAATATAAGGTAACTACCGCATTTATGGTTCCGCCTATTTACAATCTGATGGCAAGAAAGAGTAATCCGGATCCGGTTAAGACAGTGCGTCTTTTCGTTTCGGGTGGTGCTTGTTTACCGCAGCCGGTTGCTCAGGCATTTTTCGAGGCGTACGGACATCCCGTTATTGAGGGATACGGTCTTACCGAAGCTTCTCCGGTTTGTTCGGTTCTTCCGCCTGATCAGCCTAAGTACCTTACTTGCGGAAAAGCAATTCCGGGAGTTGAGGCAAAAATTCATACCGATGATGATACGAAACCGTACAAGCCCGGTGTGGTAGGTGAACTTTGGATACGTGGCGATAACGTAATGAAGGGTTATTGGAAGCGTGAAAAGGAAACAAGGGAAACAATTACAAAGGACGGTTGGCTCAGAACCGGAGATATTGCGTACATGGATAAGGAAGGTTATATATACATTGTCGATCGAATAAAGGATATGATTATCGTAAACGGAGAAAATGTATATCCTCGTGAGGTCGAGGAACGTATTTATGAACTTAAAGATGTCGGAGAATGTGCCGTTGTAGGTCATCCCGATGCAAAGCGCGGTGAAACTGTTTGGGCGTACATCGTCATGAAAGAGGGAGAAACTTTCGATGAGGATAAAATAAGAGGTTACTTGCTCAAAAATCTTGCACCGTTCAAGGTTCCGCATCGTTTTATACCTCTTGATGAACTTCCTAAAAATCCGACCGGTAAAATATTGAAACGTGTATTGCGTGATCGTGATAACGATATTTGATACGAAACTTCCGCAGCAAATGTTGCGGGAGTTTTTATTTACTTTTGAATGATATTATATTAATATACTTATAATACTGTTTTTTTAGGAGAGTTTATGGATATAAAAAATAATTCAAAAGGATTTTTATGTGTTTTGAAGGAGAAGTATTTTACTTTCAAGGGACGTTTGAACAGAAAGCCTTTTTTAATTCGTAATTTGATATTGTTTGCATTGTCGGCATTTATACGTGTTTTGGCTTTTTTGGTGCTTACGGTGAATGTAAATTTGCTTTTGTACTTGTTTATACCGATTGTTTTTTTGTATGTGTTTTTTTCATGGTGGGCAAGTCTTTCTCTTACGATACGAAGATTGCATGATGTAGGATACAGTGCGAAAACGGTGCTTTTTCCTTTGATTTTTGCAAATATTATTTCCATTGTGTGGGTGGTTGTCGGTACGATTTTGTATTCGGTAAATCCTTCAATTTTGGAAGGTGGAGAAGTATTTTTAGTTATCGTAGGTTTGTGTAATTTTATTCTTTCTTTGTTCTTGCTTTTCAAGAAGGGTAATAAGGGTACAAATCGTTTCGGTGAGGATCCTCTTGAGCTTGAGATGAAAAAATTTATGGAAAAGTTCAATATCGAAGATGTGGAAGCGGAGGATTTAAGAAATAACGACAGATATTTTGAAGATAAATCTGATGAGGATAAAAAGTGTTGATTTTTGTGAAAATTGAATAGTTTATGTGGGCGAAGAGTGATGCTCTTCGCTTTTTGTTTGTAATAAAAAAGTACACTCGATAGGGTAAGTGTAAAACACGCCTTATAAAGTGTACTTGTTATTTATATTAAATTGTCGGTGTTGTATTTATGTTTTTAAATTCGCTTGCTTTCTTTTCCTTGTATGATTTTATTCGATTGTTTCTTTTTTCAAGGAATTTGAAGTATTTGTTCGTTTCTTCTACCACTATTCCCGACAGTCCGATAATGGCTACGAGGTTCGGTATTGCCATAAGTCCGTTTACTATGTCGGCAAGTGTCCATATTTCTTCAAGTTTGAGCATTGTGCCGGATGCGATAATTAAAATGAAAACTACTCTGTAGGGCATTATGCTCTTTGTTCCGAAGAGGTATACAAGACAGCGTTCGCCGTAGTAGCACCATCCGAGTATTGTGGTGAATGCAAAGAGTGTAAGTGCAATTGTGAGGAATAACGGTCCGAAGTATCCTATTGCACCGGAGAATGCGGCTTGTGTGAGTGCCGCTCCGTTTACATCGCCGGTCCATTGTCCGGACACGATTACCGTAAGTCCGGTGAGTGTACATATGATTATGGTGTCGATGAATGTACCGGTCATGGATACAAGACCTTGTTCGGCGGGCCATTTTGTTTTTGCGGCTGCCGCTACAATTGGTGCCGAACCCAAGCCGGATTCATTTGAGAAAAGTCCTCTTGCGATACCGCTTCGCATTGCAAGCATCATACCTGCTCCGGCAAATCCGCCCATTGCCGCAGTTCCGCTTGTCGCTCCTTCAAATACCTGCATAATAGCAAACGGAAGATTTTCATGATATATACCGAGTATTGCTATCGTGATTATAAAGTACGTTACCGACATGAAAGGTACTATTTTTTCTGCAGCTTTCGATATTGTTTTAAGTCCGCCCAATATTATTATCGCTACAAGTATTGTAAGCAAAGTACTTCCGAGCCATATCGGCACATTGAATGTAAGAAGCAATGATGAAGTTATCGCATTTACTTGTGTAAATGTACCGTTTCCCAGCATTGCCGTAAGTGTACCGAATATGGCAAACATGACTGCCAAAGGTTTCCATTTTTTGCCGAGTCCCTTTTCTATATAGTACATAGGACCTCCGGAAATTTGGCCTTTTGCATCGACTTCACGATATTTTACTGCAAGCACACCTTCGGTGTATTTTGTCGCCATACCGAAGAGTGCGGCAATCCACATCCAGAATAATGCACCGGGACCGCCGAGTTTTATTGCGGTAGCGACACCGACGATATTTCCTGTGCCTACCGTTGCGGCAAGTGCCGTACAAAGCGCTTTGAATGAGTCTATATCTCCGCTGCCTTTATTTCTTGCGGAAAAAATAAGTTTTAAAGCACTTTTCAAGTGATGAAATTGGAGTCCTTTCAAACGAACCGTCATCAAAATTCCGGTTCCCACAAGGAGAATTAAAAGCCATGGGCCCCATACAATTCCGTTGATTTGATTTAAGATGTTAAGTACCATACTCCACCCCTATCTGAAAACCCTGCCGTTCTCTAATGACAGAACCGGCAGGGCAGGGGAAGGCTACTTTCACGGTGTTACCGTGTGCCGGCCCTGTCCTTTTGCCTGAGAGATTGAGGAATTTCTTCCCTTGCCCCTTCGGCGCTCATTGTATGAGACTCTCCAGAGACGTGTCGGTATATAGTTTCGTGTTCATAGAACGCCTGATAGTGTTACTCCTTCGGCAGACTTACGTCTTTTTCCATATACGTCATCCACTTATCTAAAATTGTAGTGGAATCATTATAAATTATAAAAAGTCAAAATTCAATAGGTTTTGTAAAAAAATTTTAATTATTTTTTATTTTTCTAAAAAATAATTTTTATAGGGAAATATAAGGATTGTGAGATACTTTGTTCAATATTTCACATCCGTTTTTTGTTACCGCAACCAAATTTTCTATGCGAACTCCGAATTTTTCAGGAATATAAATTCCCGGTTCGATTGAGAATATCATGCCCTCTTTTGCGATTATTTCGCTCGTGGGACTTACTTCTCCGGTTTCATGAGTTGTAAGTCCTATGAAATGTCCGAGTCTGTGTGTGAAGTTTTTTCCGTAACCGGAATTTGAAATGTGAGTTCTTGCAATTTTATCTATATCGGAAAGTTTTACTCCTTCTTTTATCGCTTTTGTCGCTTTTTCGTTTGCTTCTTTTACAATGTTGTGAACTTTTTTCATTTCATCGGTCGGAGTGCCGAAAAAGTATGTGCGTGTCATATCCGATGCGTATCCGTCTTTCATACAGCCTATATCGATCAGCACTATTGTGTTTTCTGTAAGTTTTTTATCCGTTACCTCGTGGTGGGGATTTGCCGAACTTTCACCGAATGCGACAATCGGAGGGAATGAAAACCCGTCCGCACCGAGTTTTTTGTATATTTCAGAAAGTTTGTATGCCGCTTCTTTTTCCGTCATGCCGACTTTCAGATGTTTTACAAGCTCTTTTATTGCAAGGTCGTTTATGTGTGAAGATTTTCTCATTTTCATGATTTCGTTTTCATCTTTTATCGAGCGTACTTCGTCTACAATTTCCGAACCGTTTACAAATGTCAAATCTTTTCTTCTTGAAAGGAGTTCAAGTAAAAATTTCGAGTACAGAAATTTATCTATACCGATTTTGGAATTTTCAGGTATTTTGTCGGATAAAAGTTTTATATAGTCGCTTCCGTCAAGGTATGAGATATCTTTGAAAGTGTGTTTTTTCAAAGGGAAAAGTTTGTTTCTTATCCAAAAAGAATCGTTTCGACTTATAACGAAAACCGTAAATCTTTCTCCGGCATCTATAGTTTCATCCGTTAAATATTTTATTGAAGCTTCTTCGCTTACGATAATGAAGTCGATTTGTTCGTTTTTCATCATTTTTCTTATTTTTTCCGTTCTTTTTTGCATGGTAACATCCTTTCTCTCTTTTCAAATTGCTTTTTCTTGTATATACTGAAGAGTGAATGTATAAAAGGAGGCGTTGTATGAGTTTATCTGTTAAGGATATTTTACTGTTGGATTATTTTGACAATAAACCTTTACATACCGAAATTTCCGTCTACAAAGAAAAAATCTACGGCAAAAATACTCATGAACGCTTGCTTTCTCTTCTTGATAACGGTTGGATAAGGTACAGCACGCCTAAGGAAACTTTGCACATGCTTCCGGAAAAAGCGTTGTCGGATTTTCTTTCCCGTCATGGTGTAAAGTCGGAAGGTTCAAAAGCCGATCTTATTCGTCTTATTATACAAAAAATTCCGGAAAAAGCGTATTATCATGCAGTTCCGAAAGTATATACGGTTACAAAAAAAGGACGTGACGAAATAAGCCATAATATGGCGTATATTTTAAATGCACGTGAAAATTACGGACTTTCCGAAAGTGAAATACGTCATTGGCAGAGTTATCTGTCACACAAGGGAGAACCTTATAATTCAAGAAAAGTACTTGAACGTGCGATGAATGAAAAAGCTTCCGTTTATATAATGGCGGGGGAATGGTCGAAACTTAGAAATTTGTACTATACAACGGCGAATTTTTACTTGCGTTCAAAAGATAATGAAAATGCCGTTTCATACTTGCTTTTGGTATTCTTTTTGGATATTTCGGGTATGCGGGATAAAAATCGTTTGGAAAATTATGAAAAATTGTTCCGTACACCGAAGGCGATTATACTTTTGATTGACGAATTGCGCTTAAAGTTGAAAATTTCTCTTTTCGATATGAAACCGAAATTTCTTTCTACAATTGCACGTATGGCGCCGAGACTTCCGTTTTCTTATTTTTCCGTTCATACTTCGGCATTTATTTTGACGGAGTGTTTGAGAGGTACGGATTTTTCTCCGAGAAAGTATATTACGGAAAGAAATGTTCCGGATCCTTCCGACAAGGGGTATAAATTCGATAAGAGCGGAAAAACTGCAAGCGGTTTATCTGTGCATGATTTTCCTTTTAAAGCAAAAAAGAAAGAAAAACTCCATATACCGGTATTTGTACCGCCGGAAATAAAAAAAGCAGAAGATAAAAAAATTTTGAAGAAAAACAGAAAAGTCGAGAAAAAAGAGGTTGGGGAAAAGGGTATAAAAAAAGTTATAAATTTAATATCCTCTTTTTTTTAAAAATATTCGTGATATACTTATACAAGTATGCGTCCATAGCTCAGATGGATAGAGCAGCGGTTTCCTAAACCGTGTGTCAGGGGTTCGACTCCCTTTGGGCGCACCAAAAAAGGACTTCCTTTGTCGGGAGGTCCTTTTGTTTTACAATCCGTTGAAAATATTTATCATCGGCAGCCATACCGATAAAAGTATGAATGCGGTGAGTATGCCGCAAAAGACAAGTATTGACGGTTGTAATATCGTTTTATAGAAAAGCATTCTTTTTGAAAACTCTTCCTCTTTTCTTTCGGTGACAAGCTTCAAAAAGTACGGAAGTCGTCCGCTTTCACAACCTGTAAAAATCAAATGCAGCGATGTTTTGTCGAAAACGGAAACTTTTTCCAATGCTTTCGGAAGAGTTGCACCTTTTTTTATTTCCGAGAGAATACGTTTTACAATACTTTTCGATTTATCGTTTTTCATGGAATTTTGTATATTTTCAAGCGAGTCGTAAATCGTGTATCCGCTTTCCGAAAGTATTGATAAATACATACAGAAGCGTGAAACGAAAATGTTTTTTGTAATCGGAAATTTGTACAGAAAATCGTTTTTCAGATTTTTTCCTTTTTCGATTTTTATAAATAATCCGATTGCCATGACAAGTAACAAAATAAAAAGTAAAATGTAAATTCCGAAATCTTTCAGAAAGAAACTTGTTTCAAAAATAAATTCTGTCGATGCCGGAAGTTTGAAATTCATACTTTGATAAAGCTCGTAAAATACCGGTATTACCAAAGTCATAATTACATAGAGAACAATAAGTGAAAATATAAGAACCGTAACGGGATATGCAAAAAGTTCCGTTAATTTTTTTCGCATTTTATGTTCTTTTTTGTAGTAATCGGCTGCGGTTTCAAGTTGAAGGGGAAGTGTTCCGGTAGCTTCGCCTATTTTCACCATTGATATGAAAAAAGACGGAAATTCCGATGTTTTCTCAAGACTTTCACTTATTGAAAAGCCGCTTGTTATCGAGTTTTTTATTTTTCTGATGACTTTGATTTCTTTTTCTTTCCGGTTCATCTCCAAAATATCTAATGTTTCGATGACGGAAAGTCCGCTTTCTATAAGTGATGCCCATTCCGATGCGAAAATGTACAAAGTTTTATAATTTTTGAAAACTCTTTTTTCGAGTTTTATAAAAGTGCGTTTTTCTTTTAAACTTATAACTTTCAAGTACTTGTTTTCAAGAATTTTTGCCGCATCTTTTTTGCTTTTCGCAATGATTGTGCCGGAGCTTTTTATTCTGTTTTCATCGTAGCATTTGTATAAAAAAGTTTTCATTTACAAACTCACAAATTTCAATAAATCTTCAGTTTCACGAAAGTTCATTTTTGTTTTGCGTGCAATTTGCAGGGCACTTTGTTTCATTGTAATCATTTTGTCGTTACCCAGCTCGATGTAGCTTTTTATTTGCTGATCTTTTCCGTCACGTATAAGCCTTGCAACCGGTTTTGTACATTTCAATATTTCACGCAGCGTGAAGATTTTTTTATTGTGGAAATATAATTTTTGTGAAATGACAAAACGCAATTGTGATGCCAGAATTTGGCGTATTTCCTTTTCGTCCCTGCAGGCATGCACGATGCGTCCGATTGCTTCATCGGCGGTTTTGTTGTGTAATGTCGTAAGTACAAGATGACCCGTTTCGGCTGCAAGAAGTGCCGCACGCATCGTGTTTTCATCACGCATTTCTCCAATCACGAGTACATTCATATCTTCACGCAGCGAGTCCAAAACTCCTTGGTGGAAATTTTCCACGTCACTTCCGATTTCACGTTGGTGAATAAGTGATTTTTCCGATGTGAATTTATACTCGACAGGGTCTTCGATTGTGATGCAATGTTTTGTATATTTTGTATTTATTTTATTTAAAATTTGCGCAAGAAAAGTGCTTTTTCCGCTGCCGGCAGGACCGGAGATTATTACAAGTCCGCTTTGTATCTGTGCAATTTCTTCCGATAAATCATCGTTTTGCTCAATATTTTTCAGTTCGGGTAAAACTCTTATCGCAATACAGGTTTTATCGGAGGATTTATAAACGTGCAAACGTAAACGTACGGAGTTTGAGGATAATGAAAAATCGACAGAATTTTTTGTTTTGAAAATATTTTTCTTCTTTTCGTCAATTACTTCATTTATGAAAGAAATATCTATCGCTTTTTCAGTTGTTTTGTGAAGATTTCCGAGTTCACGCACGATGATATTTTCATTTTCGGTAATGTGTATGTCCGTAAGTTTCGGATATTTTGATGTCAATTTGTTTATTAAATCAAAAAGTTGTTTCATTTTTTATCCTTATAATAATTCGTCAAAAGATACCGTTCCTTGTTTCACGTGAAACAATATCGCCTCTTTCAATGTCGGTGTACCTTGTTTTTTTATCAAATTTTTAAATGTTTCGGAGTTGTCTTTATTTCTTATTGCATTTCTTGCTTCGTTGTTTACATACAGCATTTCAAATGCGCCTATACGATTTTTTATTTTTCCGTTGTTCAAGTAGACTTGAGTATTTTCCATGTCGGGCGGCAATTTATATTTTTCTATAATTTCTTTTGTTATTTTATATTCTTTTCTGTCTTTGTCGGAAAGAGTTCCGAGCAGTTTTTGTGAGATTACAAGTGTGAGTGCTTCCGACAAAATTTTTGCATCTATACCAATGTCTATAAGTCTGAAAGGAACTTTTCCGGCTTCATCGGTATGTACGCTTGACAGTACCAAGTGTCCGGTGAGTGCCGATTGTACCGCTATCTTTGCGGTTTCCGCATCACGTATTTCTCCAATCATTATTACATCGGGATCGTGGCGGACGAATGCACGCAGTCCTTTTTCAAATGTAAGTCCGGATTTTTCATTTACTTCTACTTGCGTTATTCCTTCTATTTTGTATTCGATGGGATCTTCGATGGAAAGTATGTGCAATTTGTTTTTGTTTAAAAATTTGAGTGCGGAGTAAAGTGTGGAAGTTTTTCCCGAGCCGGTCGAGCCGCTTGTGAGTATAAGTCCTTTGCGTTTTAAAAGACAATGCTCGAATATTTCCTTTTGTTTTTCCGTCATACCCAAGTCGAAGTTGTCTATAAAGGAAAGTTTTTCCGGCAAAATACGAATTGTCACGCATTCTCCGTAAAGTGACGGAAGAAGTGAAAAGCGAAGATCGTACCGGTTGTCGTCAATTTCAATCGTGGCGTTTCCGTCTTGAGGCAAACGTTTTTCTCCTACATCCATATGACTTATGACTTTCATTCTTATTACAAAGGAGGATAAAACGGTATTCGGTAAAAAGCAAATATCTTCCAATATACCGTTTATACGAAAACGTATGCGCACTTGATTTTTCTGCGGTTCTATATGTATGTCGCTTGCATTTTTTGAAATTGCATTTTCTATAACCGTTTTTAAGAGCATTTCCGCTGAATGTGATTTGATTTCCAAAGTATTCACCTCTTTTTTACATTATAATTTATGTTTAATAAAGGTACAATTTTGTTTCACGTGAAACTTTTCAAGGTTTTCAAATAATCTTTAAGTTTCGGATTTATTTTTCTGCTTTCTCTTGTTTTTTGTATTGCTTTTTTAAATACGGGTTCGGAGAGTTTTTTGTTTGTAAGTATGGAAAGTCCTTCGTTTTCATTTTTTGCAAGCAGTTCGGCAATGCACCAGGCTTGCATCATTTGTATGTAGTATTTATCGCTTTTTTTGTATAGCGCTTTTTCAAATATTTCTTTTTCATAATTGTTTTCAATGCAGTTTGTCATCAGCATTTCTATTGCAAAGCGTACTGTGTATTCGTGATCGCTTTCGAGCCATTTTTCTATGTACGGTTTTATTTTGTCGTAATTTTTTTTGAAATTTTTCGGCCTTAAAGTGTCGCATACATACCAGTTGTCGATTTGCGGTAGAAATATTTCTATTTCATTCGTTGTTTGAATGATGTTTTTTGTTTTTGAAATATTTATTGCATGGAGTAATTTTTCTTCAAGATATTTGTGTTTGATTTTTTTAAATTCTGAAAGTTCCGTTTCTGCGGAGTTTTTTTCGATTTTTCGTATTTCATTCATTCGTACTCCGATGATTGCATTTTCGTTTATTTTAGGAATAATTTTTTTTAGAAAGTTTTTGTATGTTTTGTCGCTCTTTTCAAGAAGTTTTTCGGTGAGTGTTTTTTCTTTCATTGTCGCTCCTCGTTTTCATTGTTTTACAAAAAAAGAGTCTTTCGACTCTTATATTTGTGTTTGCATAAACGGAATCGGATTTACCGCAGTTCCTCCTATTCGTACTTCGTAATGACAGTGGGGGCCGGTGCTGTATCCGGTGCTTCCGATAAGTGCGATTATATTTCCTTTTTCTACTTTTTGTCCGACATTTACCAAGATTATGGAGTTGTGTCCGTACCTTGTTACTATATTTCCGGCATGTTGTATTTCTACAAGATTACCGTATCCTTCCACATAGGATGCTTGAGTTACCATTCCGCTTGCAGTTGCATATACAGGTGAACCGTATTCTGCGGCGATGTCGACACCTTCGTGTATTTTCATTTGTCCGCTTATGGGATCTGTTCTAAGTCCGAACGGGCTTGAGATGGTTCCTTTTGTCGGCCAGATGTCGGGTGTGTCGTTGTTTGCATTTTGTGCGAATATTCCTTTTTTTATAAGGACGTTTGTTTTTTGTTTTGCAAGTTCTTTTATTTGGTCGTTCAGTTTTTTGTCCAGCGTGTAAATTTTTTTCAAAAGTTCGCCGGGATCTTTACTGTTTTTTTTTATGGTTTTCAGTTCGTTTGTACTTTGAGTGTCCGGTCCGCCTTGTCCGTTGCTTGGTGAAATTACGGAAATTTTTTGTATGTCACCGACCATTTTTTCAATTGTTTCGCTTTTTTCTTCAAGTTTTTCAAGTTTTTCATCTGCCATTTGAAGCTGTTTTTTGTAAAGTTCGTTTTCGTTTTTGAGATTTTGAGTCAAAAATATCGAGTATATGGAAATCAAAATTATTATTGCAATTAAAGCTGTTATTGCAATAAGTATGTATTTTGCTTTTTTTCCTTCTTTTACTGTCAGTATGTAGTTTGTGAAATTTTTTTCTTTTTGTTTTTTTATATCAAAAAGATTTTTTATCATTTATTTTCCTCGATTTTTTTCGCTTTGTATTCATTTCTCTTTATGTTTCTGTTTACGTTTTTCGCTTCGGGTTTCTTTGCTATCGAAGGCATGAGTTTTTGCATTGCAAGTTCTACCGATTGTGCTTCTTCTACCGATAGCGGTTCTTTTGCACGACCGTTCAATATGCGTTTTCCGTATATGCGTGAGGTTTCACGTCCGGATAACGAGGTGATTACCACACCGTTGTTTCTTCCGTCCAAAAATGTAATCGAGAAACTCAGTTTGTCACCGGTTTCTTCAAATGCGTCGTATTTCAAAACGCCGATTTTTTGTACGGAGTTGAGTTGCATTGTCGCCAAAAGCTCCTGCTGGTGCAGCATCGCTTTCGATGTTTGCATCATTTCACGCAATTCACGTACTTCGGTGGAGAGTTTGAATTCCAATGTTTGTCCTTTTTCTCCCGCCATGAAGTAGCTGTATTTCTTATTCAGTCTGTTTATTTTTGCACGCATTTTCAATACTTGAAAAAGTATGAAAAGTAATATAAGTACTACTAGTGCGCCTATTCCCAATAATATGTGTTGATTTGTAAATTCCATTTTATCTACCGTCTTTTTTCAAAAGTTTTGTAATTCTTGTAAATTCGTCTTCGTTCTTGAAGGAAATGGTAATTGTTCCTTTTTTACTGTTTTTTCCTCTGCCGGTTTTTATTTTTACAGGAGTTCCCAATGATGTGATTATTTCTTCTTCCATCGCACGAAGATATGTCGATATTTGTACTTCTTTTTTCGGCTTCGGTGTTGTTTTTTCACTGAGTATTTTTTCAACTTGTCTTGCGGAAAGTCCTTCTTCGACTATTTTTTTTGCAAGTTTGAGTTGTTCGGCAACGGTTTTGAGTGCCAAGAGAGGTCTTGCCTGTCCCGTTGTGAGTTTTTTGCTTTGGAGAAGTTTTTGTATAGCATCCGGAAATGTCAGGAGTCTTAACGTGTTTGTTATGTATGATCTGCTCTTACCTGCTATTTGTGACATTTCTTCTTGAGTGAGGTCGTATTTTTTTATTATACTTTCGTATGCTTTTCCTTCTTCGATAGGATTTAAATCTTCTCTTTGCAAGTTTTCTATGAGTGCGATTTCGGCACTTTCACGATTGTTGTATTCTTTTATTACAACGGGAATTTTTTCAAGCTGTGCATTTTTTGCCGCACGAAGTCTGCGTTCTCCGGCAATAAGTTCATAGTTTCCGTTGTCTTTTTTACGAACGATTACAGGTTGAACGACACCGTACTTCTTTATCGACTGCTCAAGTTTTTTGAGAGTTTCTTCGTTGAATGCTTTTCTGGGTTGGTTGGGGTTTGCATCTATTTGATTTACGGGTATTTCCTGTATGTTTTTGTCTATGTCCTCGCCCAAAAGCGCTTTCAAGCCTCTTCCCAATCTTTTTTCTTTAGACACGTTTCAGGACCTCCTTTGCAAGTTTGCGATATGCTTCCGCACCTTTTGATTTTTCGGCATATGTAAGTATGGATTCTCCGAATCCCGGTGCTTCGGAAAGTTTTATCGTTCGAGGAATTATTGTTTTGAATACTTTGTTTCCGAAGTATTCTTTTACCTCTTCGGCAACTTGCATGGAAAGGTTTGTACGGCCGTCAAACATTGTAATCAAAATTCCCATAATTATAAGTCGGGTGTTTAATTTACGTTTTACGGTCTCAATTGTTTTCACGAGATGAGAAAGGCCTTCCAATGCGTAAAATTCCGCCTGTATCGGTATAATAACCTGATCCGATGCTACAAGTGCATTGAGAGTGATAAGCCCGAGTGAAGGTGGGCAGTCAATCAGTATGAAGTCGTAGTCGTTTTTTATTTTATCGAGTTTTTTCTTGAATATAAATTCACGCTCTTCCATGAGTGCCATTTCGATTTCGGCACCGGCAAGGTTTATTGATGACGGTAAAAGACGAAGATTTTTTAAATCGTGTTTTAAAATTGAATCTTCAATTTGACAGTCATTCGTGATTACGTCATAAAGGTCGTATTTTATTTTCTTTTTTTCAATTAAAAGGCCGCTGGTCGCATTTCCTTGTGAGTCGGAATCGACAAGTAAAACTTTTTTTCCGGCATTTGATAAAAATGCGGCTAAATTTACCGCAGTGGTAGTTTTGCCTACTCCGCCTTTTTGGTTGATTATACTGATGATTTTACCCATATTTTATCCTTTCATATACAATCAGATTTATTATAACACAGAGAGAAGTGTTTTTTTGATAGGTAAAAGGTGAAAATAAATATAAATATCCGATGTACGATGTTTTAAAGAGGGAAATGAATTTCAAATAAATCAAATGAAATACGCCTCAGCCGTTGTGGTTTTTCGCTCGATAACGTGAAAGGTAATAAAAATGTAAAATATGCCTCGGTGTATTCTGTTTCGGGCTTGTTTTCGGTAATGAAAGCGGCACTTCGGCAATGAAAATTATGAAATGGTAATGTTTTAATCCGGTTGAAATAAAAACTTTACAAACATAAAAATTAGTGGTATATTGAAGTAAATTGATAAATATAGATATATTTAAATATTTTTCGGAGGTATAAAATGGTAACTGAAATAAAGACAGCTGAACAATTTGAAAAAGATGTTTTGGGAAAATCCGGTTTTGCACTTGTAGATTTCTGGGCGGTATGGTGCAGACCTTGTAAGATGATGGGACCGGTAATCGAAGGTGCGTCAGAGTTGTTTGAAGGTCAGGTTTCTTTTTACAAAGTGAATGTTGACGAAGTTTCCGAACTTGCTTCAAAGTATGAAATTATGAGTATTCCGAATATGATTATGTTCAAGGACGGTAAGCCCGTAGGATCCATTACAGGTTATCATCCGATTGCCGAATTAAAGCAGAAAATTCACGATATTATCGGATAATTCTCTTTTTATCTTTTCCGACTTTTCGATATTTGAAAGGTCGGTTTTTTATTTTGAAATAAATTTGCGTGGAAAATAAAATTTATAATTTTTTGGTGATTTTACGATGTTTCGTTTTTGTATTTAAAAACCGACCTTTCAAAGTTGTTATTACTTTTGAGGTCGGTTTATTTTATGTAGTGTTGAAATTTTATAAATTACAATATCCACAAATCTCCGATTTTTTGTACTCCGTTTATTTTGCGTTCTTCTTTTTCATCGGTTGTGAGATTTTCATTTTTTTCCTGAGTTTTTTTATTTTTTGATTTTTCGGTTTTTGATTTCTTCTTGGCTTTTTTCTTTGATTTTTTCTTTTTGTGTGACTTTTTGTATTCTTTTTTCAATTTTTCACGAAGTATATAGAATTCTTCGTCATCTTTTTCTTCGTTTTCAAATAGGTTTTCTTCTATTTTTTCAAGAACGTTTGTAAGTGAGTCCAGTCCTGCACGAAGGTGGTAGAGGTACATTATTTTTTCTTCCAAATCGTCGGCGGCTTCTTCAATGAGCATATTTTGCATTATGGAATGTATGTCGTTTATTTTATCTTGTACTTCTTCCATGATTGCAATGAGTATTTCTTCATTGTTGTTTGTCATCGGTTTTCTCCTTAGGTATTTCTTTTATTGTCATTTTGACTTTTTCTATACGGTGATTGTCTTGCGATATTACTTTGAAGGTGAGATTTTTAAATGTCGTTTCATCGTTTGTGTCCGGTATATATCCGAAAAGGTATGTCACAAATCCGCCGACAGTTTTGTAGTAAGCGTCTTCTTCGTGAGGTAGTTCGTTTTCGATTTCGAAGAATTCACGGAATTCGTCTATGCTGCAAAGTCCGTCTATTATCCATGTGTTGTCGGTTTCTTTGACGAATTTGTTTTTTTCTTCGAGTATATCGTCTTCATCTCCCGGCATGTCGCCTACTATTTGTTCCAGTATGTCGTGGAGTGTTACAAGTCCGGAAAGTGTACCGTATTCGTCTATTACTATCGCTTCATGTACACCTTTTGTTTTGAATATTTGCAGTGCTTTTGTAAGCGTGAGCGTTTCGGGTATGTAGAGCGGTTCATAGATGGATTTCATGATGGTTGCTTTTATCGGACGGTCCATGTTTTCTTGGTGTTTGAGTAAAACTCTGCTTATGTCGACAAGGCCTTTAAATTCATCAAGTGAGCCGTTTCCTACCGGCATTCTGAAGTGTGATGTCGTTTTGATTGTTCTCCATACTTCATCGACTTCTTCTTCAAGGTCTATCCATATCAGTTGTACTCGTGATGTCATACAGTCCGCTACGGTTCTGTCGTTGAGTTCGAATATACGGTCTACGAGTTCCGGTTCTTCTTTGTCGAAGGTACCCAGTTTTGCACCTTGTCGAAGCAGTACTTTTATTTCTTCTTCGGATACGGGTCTTTCTTCTTCCATATTTATGCCGAGCGATTTTACAATGAGTTGTGTCGTGAAGTTGCAAAAAATTATAAGAGGTTTGCATAAAAGCGACAGCCTCATCATCGGTTTTGCAAGGTAGCATGATGCTTTTTCCGGTATTGCAAACCCGATCCATTTCGGTACGAGTTCACCTACAATGAGCATTACATATGTAACACATGCTATTACGATTACTATCGAAAGCCATTCCGCATAAGTCGAGAGTAACGGGATTTTTGAAAGTTCACGTGCAAGCGGTGTCGATAATGACGCACCTGAAAACATACCGGTGAAAATTCCTATTGCCGTTATCGAAATTTGTATGGTTGAAAACATTTCCTCGGTATTTTCGGTAGCTTTCAAAGCAGCTTTTGCACCTTTGTCGCCTTTTTCAGCCATTTCCGCAAGTTTTGTCTTTCTTGCACCGACTATTGCGATTTCCGCAAGTGAACATACTCCGTTTAAAAGTATTAAAATCGCTAAAATTAAAATTTCAAGCCACAATCGGCCTTCCATAATTTATCCCTCTTTTTTAAAACCGTTAAATTTTTTATTTTTATAGTAATTTTTTTTGTAATGTCGTTTTTCAAATTGTATTTTTTCTCTGTCAAGGTATCTTGCAATATCGAGCGCCGTTTTTGCCGGATGTCCGAGCGTGGTATTTATGGCGAAATCTGAACGCTTTTTCCACGGATGCCATAACTTCAGCATGTATTTCACATACTTTTCGGTGTTTTTGTAATCCATTGTCGGACGTTTTCCTATGCTTTTATTTACACGCTCAACCAAACGAAACGGACGTGCGTACAAAAGTATTACAATACCGTATTCGGACAAAAGTTGAAATCTCTTCTCCGTCATGGGGAAATTGCCGCCCATTGCAATTACGGCTTCGTGGTAGTAACGTACTCTGTTTATAATTTCCGTTTCTTTTTTACGAAAAGCTTTTTCACCGTTCAATTTGTAATAAGTTGCAATTTTCATTCCCGTTTCATGTTTTATAATTCGATCGGTATCTGCAAGTTGGAACCCCAATCCGTCTGCAAGTATTCTTGCCGCACGACTTTTTCCGGTACCCATCGGTCCGATAAGCACAATATTTCTTTTTTTCATTCCTACCTCATTTGCGGTGTCAATATCTCCAATTGAAATTCGGTTGTTGCTCCTTTTCGTGTTATCTTTTTCAATGAAGGAATACTTAAATTTTTACTTTTTCTTATTATACCAAAAGTGTTTGATATTTGTCGGTAACTTCCTTCACAAATCAATGTCGTTTTTCCGTTTTGTTCTTCGTGAATTTCCTTTATTGAAACACCTGAATTTTCGATTTCGCCAAGTAAATCGTTATCAAACGAGTAAAGATTTTTGAAAAATTCTTCGTGTCGTGCCATGCTTTCATCTTCAGTCCAGTTTTCGAGTATATTGTTTTTGTTTTCAAGTAAAATACGCTCTTTTTTTGTTGAGGAATATCCGAAGTAAAGAAGTCCTGAAATCAACAGCAGTATAATTGTCGCTGCAATTATGTATTTTTCATCGGCGGCATATTTTAAATATTTTTCATTCATGATTGTTGTCCTCATCGCTGCATACAAAGTTGAATTCTATGAGATTGTTTTTCGTTTCGGATTTTTGCAAGTTTGTATTTTTGAAATTCGTTTTTAAATTTTTTTCAAATTTCAAAAGGCATGCTCTGTCATTTGAAGTTCCTTTTATATTTATCGTGCCGTCTTGTATCTCGATTTCGGATAATGTCACTCCGCTCGGAACGGATTCCGCCAAATTTATCAAAAACGGTACTTCATAAGTTTTTTCCGCTTGAAGTTTTTTTATGTTTTCGTATTTTTTGTTTATGGATGCAAGTTTTTCATCATACTTGGTCTTGCGTTCTTCGATTGATAAAAGATTTTTTGAGCGGTTTCGTTCAACTGAAAGTTTGAAATATTCACTCAAAAACAGTGCGGATGTGAAAATTAGAGATATGAATGAAATTACGCAAAGTGTTTGCAAAGCTTTGAGTATAAATTTTTCTTTTGAAATGTTGAAAAATCTTTTTCCCGTTGCAGTTTTCAGACACATTGTATGTTTCGTGAAATTTTTTATCAACGTTTTTAAGTTCTCTTCGGTCGTGTCGCTTACTACGTTTTCGCCGAGTATTTTCAATGCTTCTTCGCTGTCTTTTTTCGTTGTCGTATTTGTGCGGAGAAGTATTATTTTTTTGTTTTTGAAATATTCGGTTTCGAGTTCATCGATTTTGAAGTTTCGTTTTTTCGTTTCCGAATGTCCGTAAAGCAATTTCAGGTTTTTTCTGTTTTGGTAAAAGATTGTAAAACCGTCACCGTATGAAGTGCATATTTCCGTGATGGGAATTATTCCTTGCATATATTTGTTTTGTTTTTGCGCTTCTTCGACAATCGGTAAAAAATCTTCTTTTGTACAACTTGCAACATATACAAACATCGCATTTTCTTCATAATTGTAATTTTTTATACGATATGTATTTATTGCCGTTCTATGTTCATCGGATTGTACGTAATTTTCCCAGTTCAAGGTGTCTTTCAATTCTTCATCGGTAAGAATGGGATACTTGTTTATGTCGAGTTTTATGGAATTGTCGTTACCTATGAGGTATATATTGTTTCCTGTAAAAAAATTGTCCGAAAGAAGTGTAATTATTTCTTTTCTTTCACTTAAAAATTCTTGCGGAAAAAATATTTCTTTCAGTATCTTTCCGTTTGCAATTTCAAAAGCATATGCGCCTTCATCAAAAAACCAAATATACGTCTCTGTCGGTTTGAAAATATTCGAGTAAAGATTTTTTAAATGATTTTTTATTTCAAAATATTCATTTTTCAAAAACTCTTGCACGTTTTCATTCATACTAGGTCTCACAATCTTTTACAACAAGTTGTTTATTTTTCAAAGTGAAAGTGATTTTTACCTGTTTCGTTCTTTCTTTTTCTTCATTTATGCTTTTTGAAATCAAGGTCGCTTCCGTTTCGTCGGTGGATTTTTTTATTTGCGTCAATTGTACTTCGACCTTGTGATTATCCGGATGAAGGATTTTTTTGTCTGTAAAAATACCGTACTTTTTGACATATTGTAAGCCCCATTCCGCACCGGATTCGGCGGCATAGTACAGTTTCGTATTCGTTTCTTGAAGCGATTGAGTTTCATACAATCTGAGTGCGGAAACTGAAATTGCCGATATTATCGAAAGAAGTCCGATGAATATAAGTATGGTTACAATTGAAATTATCCCTTTTCGCTTATTCATAAACTTCACCTTTTTTGAAATAATCGGCAAGTGAAATAATTGCGGTTTGTACCGTTATTTGTTTTCCGCCTGCATCTTCACAGTTGTAATTTATATTTACAAGTCCATGTTTATGTACGTAAAAAGGTTTATTGTCATTCGCTTTTATACGGAGATTTGCCTCGGTAAGAGGTTGTTTTTTGCCGTTGTACAGTGTCAAGTACCACATACTGTTGTAAATTCGCATTTTGTAAGGTGCGATTACTTCATACTCGTTGTAATTGTAATAAGTAATATTTTTTTCGTATCCGTCTTCGGTTCTTTGTATTCTTTCCTTGGTGTTTCTCAAATGATCGTTTATGAAATCTTGAGTAAAAATACGTATGGATTGTTCACTTAAATTTCGTGAAATATTATAAACGGATTTCGATATATTTGCCCACAAAGGAAGTGTAAGCGTGAGTATTATCGTCATGACGGAGATTGAAATCAGTATTTCGGATAAAATAAAACCTTTTCTTTTTTTCATTTTTCCGCTCCTATGTAAGTGGTAAGCGTGAAAATTTCTCCATCGCAACCTTCGACATTGCAATGTACTTCCTTCATCTTTACACCTTCAATTTCCGTTAAAGTTCGGTTTACGGATACATTGTACTTCGTTCCGTTCAACTCAACGGCGCCTGTCGGATAGGCCGCATTCTCATGAAAACGCTCGTTGTACTTTATTGTATCGACAACTTGGCATGCGATAAGAACCTTTTCACTTTTTCGGAGTATTTTTTGCTTTATATCGAGAGTGTTCTTGACATAAAAAAAGACGGTTGCAGACAAAATCAATATTACGAATATTGAAATTTGTACCGACAACCATGTGCTTCCTTGTCTTTTATACATTAATTCAAAATCTCCGTTCTCGTTCTACCTGTATAAAGTGCAACTGTTACCTTTATTGCGTGACGTTTGTCTTTCGTTTGTAAAATGATTTCGTATGAATCGCCCTTAGGTGTGATACCCGTTTTATCGAAGAGAAGATTTATTCTTCCGGTTGACGTGATTTTGTCCGAAAGATAACCCCTACGATGTCCGAGCTTGTTCCCTTGAACGGTGTACCAATACACACGTCCGTCATCTCTTGCTTCACAATGAAAAGCAACAAGTGAAGAACGCAAAGGCTTTGATACGTCTTCGATTTGGTAAATATCACTTTTGGCATCTATTTGTGCGGAACGTATTGCATGTGTAAGAGTCTGTGCGGAAATAAAAAGTTCACGCTTCGCATTCTCTTCTTCGATAACGGGAACTGCAAGTGCAAAGAAAAATCCGACAATGACAATCGCAACCAAAACTTCCACAAGAAGATATCCGGATTTTTTATAAATTTGAAAAGATTTCATACTTAAGATTTTATTTAAAATTTATATAAATATACTTATAAATCAATTTAACATATAAATATTTTTAAAATCAAGTTTTTATGCAAAAAAAGTAAAAAAGTCAGTTAAAAATCTAAATTGAAATATAAAAACGGAGATTGAAATATAATGAAAGATATATAAAAATTTAAATACGGTTTAATAAAAACCTAAAATGTTTAATTAATGTTAATTTTAGGTTATTTAAAAATTTATAAATAAAAAATAGAAAAATAAAATATTAAATATTGACTAAACCGGGGGGGGTGATACTCTTGAAAAAGAACTTATATTTATGCATAAATAAGGAGGATTATTATGTTATCAAGTAAAAAACTTACAAGTCTTGTACTTGCAGGGCTCATGAGTGCAACAATAGGATTGGGAGTATCGGCAGCGGACCCGGCGACACCTCCGACAGCCGAATCTAATAAAAAACTGATAGAAGCAAATGAAAAAACAATAAAAGAAAATAAAGAGTTGTTGGATAAAGTAGATGATCGTTCCGAAACAGATCATATGGCGATTGAAGGATTGAAGAACAATAAAGCTGATGCGGAAGAAACAAAAAAAGCACTTGAAGAAAACAAACAAACAATAAATGAAGAAGTAAAAGACAGAAAAAGTGCCGACAGAATATTAAACAAAGATATTGAAGCAAACAAGTCCGCCATTGCTGAAAACAAAACGGCTATTGAAGCAAACAAAACAGCTATTGAAGAGAACAAAAAATTGCTGGATAAAGTAGATGACCGTTCCGAAACAGATCATATGGCGATTGAAGGATTGAAGAACAATAAAGCTGATGCGGAAGAAACAAAAAAAGCACTTGAAGAAAACAAACAAACAATAAATGAAGAAGTAAAAGACAGAAAAAGTGCCGACAGAATATTAAACAAAGATATTGAAGCAAACAAGTCCGCCATTGCTGAAAACAAAACAGCTATTGAAGAAACCAAGAAAACAGTTGAAGATTTAGATGTGACTGCCGGAAAGAAAGGTATCGAAGCAAACAAAACAGCTATTGAAGCGAACAAGAAAGCAATCGACTTGAATGCCGCAAAGATTGCTTCTATGGATGTGGATGCACAGAAAGGTATTGCAAAAGCTACCGCACTTGCAGGACTTCATCCGATTGATATGAATGACGGGGACAAGTTGAGCTTTGCCGTAGCTGCAGGTACATACAAAGATGAAACTGCAATCGCAGCCGGCGCATTCTACCGTCCGAATCGCAATATGCTGCTCAGCTTTGCTTCCACATTGGAAAATGAAGATCAAGCTTACAATGTAGGACTTTCATTCAAGTTCGGTAAAGAAGGAAAAGTTGAAGAAAAAACAGCCGATGTTGAACAGCTTTACAAATTAATCGGTGAATTGCAGGCAAAACTTGCACAACAACAAGCAGAGATTGATGCTTTGAAAAAGTAATGAAAGATAAAAAAGCAAGTACCGTTAAAAGTACTTGCTTTTAGTTTGCAAAAATATAAAATCAGTTGAATGTCTGTCCCGAGTCAACTACAATATTTTGTCCGGAAATTCCTTTTGAGCCTTCGCTTGCAAGGAAACATACGGTTTTTGCAAGGTCGGTAGGTGTCGTTACTCTTTTGAGCGATGTTGTTTGTGCAATCAGGTTGAATACTTCCGGTGTAGTTACGCTTGATGCGTCCGTTGTTTTGAGTAATCCTCCGGATACCATGTTGCATGCTATACCGTACTTACCGAGTTCGGCCGCACAGTTGCGCATAAATCCTATGAGTGCGCCTTTTCCTGTAGTGTATTCGTGGTAGGGTACTACCGGACTTTGGAAGAGATTTGTTCCGATTGAGATAAATCTGGCTCTTTCGGATTTTTTCAAACTCTCGAGATTTGTCTGTAAAAGATTCAATGCTCCTTTTACGGATCCTTCCAATTGTTTCAAGTAGTTTTCCCATGTAATATGAGATAAATCGAGTTGTTTTATCGGATCGAATTTGAAGTCGATCAATGCGTTGTGTATGATTACATCTACTTGTCCGAATGCTTTTATCGCTTCGTTGTGAAGGTTTTGCATTTCATCTTTGTTTCGTACATCGGCTTTTACGGTGATTACGTTTTCTCGTCCGAATTCATCGACAAGCCTTTTTGCACCTTCGGGTGTTTTGTAATAATTTGCTACGACTTTGTAGTTTTCCTTCAATAATTCACGAGCAATTTCAAAGCCGAGGCCTCTGCTTGCTCCCGTTACGATAGCAACTGCATTTTTCATTGCGGTTCACTCCTTTAATTTAAAAATAAAGAAGGGAATCTTTTGGTTAATTGCTTCCTACGCTTGTATTAACAAACAGGTTCAAAGGGTCAGGTTTTAACCTTCTCAACCAATAAGGTTCCCCTGCAATCAGTATCAATGCAATTATATAATAAAATACGTATTTTTTAAAGTTTCATGAGAGAGTGTTTCTGCGGAATGATTTTGTTTTTTGTGAATGAAATTTGAAATTTTTTGCGTTTTTGTACTTCGTTCAAGTTGTTTTATTTCTTTGCAAATATATTATTTCATTGATATAATTATTTTTTAAAATGTACTCAATGAATTCATTAATTCGTGTTATAATAATAGTATTGATTATTTATAAAGGGGATACCGATGAGAAAAAATGTAATGATTCGACTGACAAGTGTGCAACGTGACGAGTCCGGCGAAGATGAAAAAATTTCATTGGAAACGCCCGGTATATATGGTGAGGAAGAGGGGTATTCTTTTGTCACTTACGAGGAAACCGGATTGGCGGGTTTGGAGGGAACGACGACGAAGCTGGTTTGTTATCCCCGGCGTGCGGTTCTTTCGAGGTCCGGAAATTTTTTGTATGAACAGGAGTATGTCGTAGGCAAGACCATGAAGTCTTATTATGATACTCCGATGGGCCCGCTTGATTTGATTGTAACTACTAAAGAGTTTACAAATACCGTTGTGAACGGTAACGGGAAAATTCGCATTGTTTATGATGTGGAACTTGACGGTATTTTTAAGCATTTAAATGAAATTATTATAGATGTATGGGAGGATATATGGAAGTCAGAGATGAGCTTAAAGAATTAATCGAGAAAGCGAAGTTGGCGGCTGTTGAGTCCGGTGAATTGCCGAAAGGTGATTATCCGCCCGTTCAAAGATTGGAGCTTTCTCCGAAAAAGGAATTCGGTGATTATTCTTCCAATGCCGCTATGCAGTGGGCAAGAGTTGCACATATGGCACCACGTAAAATTGCGGAAATTTTGGTTGAACACATCGATTCTTCTCTTGTTTCAAAAACGGATATTGCAGGTGCCGGTTTCATCAATTTCTTTTTGGCAAAGGATACAGTTTATGCGGAATTGAAGAAAATTTTGGCAAAGGGTGAAAATTACGGTGATTTACCGAGAAATGACGAGGAAGCCGTTCTCGTGGAATATGTTTCGGCAAATCCTACCGGTCCCCTTCACATAGGTCATGCAAGAGGTGCCGCTTATGGTTCTGCAATGGTTAATTTGCTTCGCAGTGCAGGTTACAAAGTGCTTTCAGAATACTACATCAATGATGCAGGTAATCAGATAGACAATTTGGCACTTTCCGTAAATGCACGTTACTTGCAGCTTTTGGGAAAAGATGTACAGCTTCCGGAAAACGGTTATCATGGACATGATATTATCGAAACGGCACAGAGCATTTTGGATCGTGACGGAACGAAGTATCTTGAAATGGACGAAGAAAAAAGAATAGAAGTTTTCAAGGAAGTCGCTTTGAAAGAAAAGTTGGCGGCACTTAAGAAGGACTTGTCCGATTTCAATGTAGAATTCGATGTATGGATGAGTGAAAGATCTTTCTATCCCGATCAGGTAAATGAAGTGTTGGATATTTTGAAGAAAAACGGCACTTTATATGAGAAGGAAGATGCTTGGTGGCTCAATACCACGAAAGACGGAGATGATAAGGATCGTGTAGTTATAAGAAGTAACGGCGAACCTACATATTTCTGCTCCGATATTGCATATGTAAAGAACAAGATTGAAAGAGGCTATCATAAGTTGATAGATATTTGGGGTGCAGATCACCACGGATATATCGCACGTGTGAAGTCCGCCATGACTTCATTGGGTTATAATGCCGATGATTTCGATATTATGCTTCTCCAAATGGTTACACTTCTTCGTGACGGTAAACCGGTTAAGATGTCGAAACGTACCGGTCAGTCCGTAACATTGCGTGAACTTATGGATGAAGTAGGTGTTGACGTGGCAAGATATTTCTTCTGCAGTCGTACGCTCGATTCGCAGATGGATTTCGATATAGATTTGGCAAAGAAACGTTCAAGTGAAAATCCGGTGTACTACATTCAATACGCAAATGCACGTGTACACAGTCTGTTTAAACAGGCAGAGGAAAACGGAGTGAAAATTCCTTCTTGGGAAGATGTGGATTTCACCGTACTTGTAGATGAATCCGAACTTGATTTGATAAAGAAAATGGAAGTATACCACGGATTCCTTAAAGGGGCGGCTGCAGAAAGAGCGCCTCAGCGTATTGCGACATATGCCTATGAATTGGCGGCATTATTCCACCACTTCTATCGTAAATGTCGTATTTTAGGAGAAGAAGAAAAATTGATGCAGGCAAGATTGGGACTTATTCGTGCAGTCGGATATGTGCTTGTACATGCATTAGGTATTTTAGGTGTATCCGCACCTGAAGAAATGTAAGGGAGGTACCATGACAAAATATATTTTCGTAACGGGCGGTGTCGTATCGTCATTAGGTAAAGGTATTACTGCGGCATCTCTGGGAAGATTGCTTAAAAACAGAGGTTACAAAGTAACAATTCAGAAATTCGATCCTTATATAAATATCGATCCGGGTACAATGAGTCCATATCAGCACGGAGAAGTATTTGTAACGGATGACGGAGCTGAAACCGACCTTGACTTGGGCCATTACGAAAGATTTATAGATGAAAATTTATCCAAAGCATCAAATATTACAACGGGTAAAATTTACCAATCAGTAATAAACAAAGAACGTAAAGGCGAATATTTGGGATCTACCATACAGGTAATTCCTCATATTACCAACGCTATAAAAGAACGTGTATTCAAAGTAGGCAGAGAAGGTAATGCGGATATAGTAATTACCGAAATCGGCGGAACCGTAGGCGACATAGAATCACTACCGTTCTTGGAAGCCATACGTCAAGTGCGTAAAAACGTTGAACACAGAAATGACGTGCTTTACATACATGTAACGCTCATACCTTACATAGATGCGGCGGAAGAACTTAAATCAAAACCCACACAACACAGTGTAAAAGAACTTCGCAGTATCGGAATTCAACCGGATATTATAGTTTGCCGTACAAGCAAAGAAGTACCCGAAGACATGAAGAGAAAAATCGGACTTTTCTGTGACGTTGAACCGGAAGCCGTAATTTCAAATCTTACTGCAAAAAGCATCTACGAAGTACCGCTTCTTTTACAAAAAGAAGGACTTGACAAGATTGCACTCGAAAAATTGGGACTTGAAGACAGACCTTGCGATATGACCGCATGGAAAGAAATGGTAAACCGCATTATATCCGTAAAGGAAAGCGTGGAAATTGCACTTGTAGGCAAGTACGTGGCACTTCATGATGCGTACCTGTCGGTTGTAGAAGCAATGTCGCACGCCGGATACGAATACGGCAAGAAAATAAATATACGCTGGATAGACTCCGAAAAACTCGAAGAAGAAAAACCCGACCTTTCAAAAGTATTTGAAGGAGTCGACGGAATAGTAATCCCCGGAGGATTCGGATATCGTGGAGTAGAAGGTAAAATAGCCACCATCAAGTATGCACGAACACACAAAATTCCATACTTGGGACTGTGTCTGGGCATGCAATGTGCGGTAATCGAATTCGCAAGAAATGTATGCGGATTGAAAGATGCAAACTCTTCGGAATTCGTAGAAAATTGTTCAGCCGTAATCGACCTTATGTCGGAACAAGAAGACATAACCGAAAAAGGCGGCACGATGAGACTGGGACTCTATCCTTGCAAACTTAAAAAAGGAACGAAAGTAAGAGATCTCTACGACAACAAAGAACTCGTATACGAAAGACATCGTCACAGATATGAAGTGTCCAACACATACCGCGAAAACCTTGAAAGTCATGGCATGGTAATTTGCGGAACAAGTCCGGACGAAAAACTTGTAGAAACGATTGAGCTTAAAGATCATCCCTACTTTGTAGCGACACAAGCACATCCGGAATTAAAGAGCAGACCGAACGTACCTCACCCGCTCTTCAAAGGATTCATAGCTGCAGCGATAGAATACGAAAAAAATAAATAAGAAATGAAATTCCCTTAAGGCGATTAATTCAACTTGCTTTAGGGGATTTTTTTGAATATTTCAAATATTTCATTTTATAATTTCGTTCGCAATATAAATTTCATAATGAGATTTGGTGATGTGATTTCTTTTGCAATAAAAAAATATAGATAAATCTTAATAAATACATTTAATAAGCGTTTCATGAAAACATTTATATAATTTATGATATAATATTGAAAGCGGATATGAAACGGACAGAGGCAAAAACAAAACCTTTATTGAAAGTTGATCGGGAGAAGGTTTGCTCGGCGGCGAATGCCGTTGTTTTTGTTTATATTTAGTTTCTTTTTTAAAAGGAGGTGTATCTTGGCAAAGTCAAGATTACAAATTATACCGCTCGGCGGTTTGGGAGAAGTCGGAAAAAATATGATGGTTATTCGTTATGAGGACGAAATTGTAGTAGTAGACTCCGGTCTTGCGTTTCCGACAGAAAATATGCCGGGAATAGATATTGTTATTCCCGACTTCAGTTATTTGATTGAAAATAAAGATAAGGTCAAGGCCGTTTTGATTACTCACGGTCACGAAGATCATATAGGTGCGTTACCGTACTTGCTCAAAGAAATAAATGTACCCGTTTACGGTACTAAATTGACTTGCGGTCTTATTGAAGGAAAACTTATCGAAGCACAGATAAAAAATTATAAATTGAACGTAGTAAAAGCGGGCGATGAATTTAAACTCGGTCTTTTCAAATGCGGATTTTTCCACGTTTGTCACTCCATTCCCGATGCTTGCGGAGTGTTTATAAGAACTCCCGTAGGTACGATAGTGCATACCGGAGATTTCAAATTCGATCACACACCCAAGGATGAACTTCAAACAGATTTGTACAAATTGGCGGAATTGGGACACAGAGGTGTTCTTGCATTATGTGCCGATTCGACAAATGCGGAATGTCCCGGACATACACCGTCCGAAGCGGTAGTGGCGAAATCTCTCATGGATCAGTTTTCATTGGCAAAAGGTCGTATTATAGTTGCGACATTTGCATCAAACGTATCACGTTTGCAAATGGCGATAGATGCTGCAATTGCACACAGACGTAAAGTTTGTGCATTCGGACGTTCTATGGTAAATGTTATCGGTAAAGCGCTCGATATGGGATACCTCAAAGCTCCCGAAGGTACGATAATAGAACCCGAAGAAATGAACAGATATCCGGAAAGTCAGATTTGCATTCTTACAACCGGAAGTCAGGGAGAACCCATGGCAGGTTTGTCAAGAATGGCGGACGGAAGTCACAGACAAGTCACCGTACATTCCGGCGATACCGTAATTATATCGGCATCTCCGATACCCGGAAATGAAAACAGTGTAGGAAATACTATAAACAAATTAATGCGTATGGGCATAAAAGTTGTAACAAACAAAAGTACACGTGTACACGTTTCCGGACATGCGTCCGAAGAAGATTTGAAAACCATGCTTTCACTCGTAAAGCCGAAATTCTTCATACCTATACACGGTGAATTCAGAATGCTTTACAAGCATGCTGAAATTGCGACAATTCTCGGAATGCCGAAAAAGAATTCATTGGTAGCGGAAAACGGAAGCGTAATCGAACTTACACGAAATTCGGCAAAAATTACAGGTAAAGTACAAGCCGGAGCAATATACGTAGACGGATTGGGTGTAGGTGACGTAGGAAATATAGTACTTCGTGACAGACAGCAATTATCCGAAGACGGTGTAGTGATTGTAGTAATATCGCTTGAAAAAGGAAGCAACAGACTTTTGGCCGGACCGGATATAGTTACACGTGGATTCGTGTATGTACGTGACAGTGAATCACTTTTGAACGAAGCGAAAGCAAGAGTTGAAAAATCACTTGACTATTGTGAAAAAAGAAATATTAAAGAGTGGAATTTATTGAAAACTCAAATCAGAGATTCACTTGGAAAATATTTCTATGAACGTACAAAACGTCGTCCAATGATACTTCCGGTAATTCAAGAAGTACATTAATATCGAGTCGGGCAAAGCTCGACTCTTTTTTTAAAAAAGGATTAAAAAATGCAACGTACAAATGCACTTGCACAGGCCGGTATAGCAACGGCACTTACGGTGGTGCTTTCCCTTGCAGGATGGTACATACCGGTATTGTCGGGAATAATATTTTTTCTTATACCGATACCGATTGCATACTTGGGCCTTAATCAAGGTATAAAATGGTCGATTACAGTGACTGCGGCGGCATTTATATTGGACACAATATTTATGGGACTGTCGGCATCAATATTTATACTTACAATATTCGGTGCATTGGGAGTAATAATAGGAGCCGGATACCGATATAAATGGAAACCTATATACACCTTGCTTTTGGGCGGCATTGCAGTACTTATAGGCCTTATTATTTGCGATCTTATCGTAATGTATGTCATAGGCGGAGAACCGATGATACTGGGCGGTGCGATGATAAACGAAATTGAATCGGGAATGAAAACACTGCTTCCGGAAATATATAGCGGTGATTCACTTGAAAAAGCAATGTCGCAAATGAACCTTATAGTGGAAAACATGAGAAAAACCGTACCGGTAGCAATAGCGGGAGCATCGCTTTTCTATGCACTTTTTGCAATGACAATATCGAAAGTAGTATTTCATAAAATGGGGATAAAAAATCTTCCCTCGATACCTCAGTTTGAAAAATGGAATCTTCCGGTATACCTTGTATATGCGTACATTTTCATGCTTGCAATACGTTTCATTCTTCCGGAAAACGAATGGACACAACTTTTGGTTTACAACCTCACACCGATATGTACGATATCTTTTTACATACAAGGACTTTCATGCGTGTGGTGGGCATATCATAAATACCCCGTAATGAAAAAATTAAGACTTATAATACTCATACTGAGTTTATTCATACCGATACTTCAATTAGGAGTAATATTTGTCGGAATAATGGATATGACATTGAAATATAGACAAAAAACTGAAAGTTTGCAAAAAAACGAATAATAATGTACGATTCATACAGATATAATCGTATATCAAAGGCCGTAAAGGCGGAAAGAACAGGAGTTTTATGCTCAGCGATATCTGGATTTATAAAAAATCTGCAAAAATATTTATAATATTGCTTTTTATAGCGATATTTGCACTGTTTACACAAAATTGGCAAATGGGACTTTTGGTATTTATACTTGTTGCCGGATCTTTTGTGTACATATACAGACAAGACGGTAAACAAGAAAAAATACTGATGAAATACCTTGATGACATATCTGAAGGGGTAACGGCAGGTACCGTATATGCAGTCAAAAATTTGCCGATAGGAATTGCCATGATGGACGAAAAACGTGCATTGGTATGGGCAAACAACGTATTTCGTTCATGGATAGGAGAAAAAGCGGAAATCGGCGCAAATATGCAAAGCCTGATATATGGTGCGAAAGTCTCCAAATTATGGGGAAAAACAGGCTGGTTCGAATGTCATGCCGGAGAAACTTTTTTCCGGGTATTTCATAAATACATTCAAGTAAACGATACCGAAGAAGGCAGCACACCGTTCATGGTATTTTACTTCATGGACAGAACGGACGTTGAACTTTTGAGAAAATCTTCAGAAGAATCCATGCCGGTATTCTGTATGATACGTATAGACAATATTTCCGAAGTAACAACGGATATGACCGACGTTGAAAAATCCAACATACTTTCACAGGTAAATGAACTTATTTTAAAAGAATTCAGTCAAGTTGACGGATTTATCAAGCAATATACGGCATCGGATTATGTAGCGTGTATATCACATAAATCGTTGGACGATATGATGTATGAAAATTTTGAAATATTGGATAAAGTACGTTCGATACATACGGTAAACCGCATACCCGTCACACTTTCAATCGGTGTGGTACAAATGGACGAACCTTTTATAAAACAAGCGGAAGAAGCACAAATGGCACTTGACCTTGCACTTGCAAGAGGCGGTGATCAGGCAATCGTGAAGATAGGACAGAACGTCAAAGCGTTCGGCGGAAAAGTACCCACATCCGTAAGCTCCACGAGAGTAAGAGTAAGAGTAGTTGCACAAGCGCTCAAAGAAATAATCGAAAGTGCCGATCACGTACTTGTCATGGGACACGCACACGAAGACTTCGATGCGCTCGGCTCGGCGGTCGGCGTATGTCACCTTGCAAGAGCATCGGGAATATCCGCAAATGTAGTACTTTCACCGCAAGAAGACACTTCGAGGAAAATGATAGATGCAATTCGTGAAAGCAAAGAACTTGAAGGACTTCTCATAGACGAAAATACTGCAAAAGGTATGATTACGGACAAAACCGTACTGATAATTGTAGACACGCATATACCGGCAATGGTGGCGGCACCTCAATTACTTGAAAAAGTAAAAAGAAAAGTTATAATCGATCACCACAGAAGATCGGCAAGCATCATAGACGATCCTCTCCTTACATACATGGAACCTTCAGCATCATCGGCATCCGAACTTGTAACCGAACTCATTCAATACTACGGTGAAGAAGAGGAACTCTATGAAATAGAAGGCTCATGCCTGTATGCCGGAATTGTAGTGGACACGAAAAGTTTCAGCGTACAAACAAGCGTGCGAACATTCGATGCGGCAAGCTTCTTAAGACGAAGCGGAGCAAATACGATGATGGTAAGAGAAATGTTCAGAATAGATATGAACGCAATCCTAAACCGTTCACGTGTACTCTCGAACTTGAAAATAATAGATGAATACATGGTATTTGCAGAATGCCCCGAAGACATTGAAGACTCGCAAATAATGGCAGGACAACTCTCCGACTACTTGATAGCGGTAGAACAGATAAAATGCAGCTTCGTATTCTATCACACCGAAAAAGGACTGTGCCTGTCCGCACGAAGTGACGGAAGTATAAACGTACAAATCATAATGGAATCACTCGGCGGCGGCGGACACCTTACAGTAGCAGGTGCACAATTCGGAAAAGATGGTACAATAGAAGAAATAGAAAATAAAATCATAAAGCAAGTTCGTAAACAAGTAGAGGAGGAATAAATATGAAAGTAGTACTTCTTCAAGATGTAAAAAAATTAGGGAAACGCGGCGACGTAGTTGAAGTATCGGACGGATACGGCAGAAACGTACTTATTCGCAGAGGACTCGGTTTGGAAGGAACAAAATCCAACCTTAATATAGCGGCACAAAGACAAGAATCCAAAAAATTCCAATCACAAGTAGCAAAAGACGAAGCCGTAATAATGGCATCACAACTTAAAAAAGTGAAAATAGTAATTCCGATGCAATCCGGAGAAGACGGAAAAGTATTCGGAAGTGTCACACCCAAGTACATAAGCGAAGTACTTGAAAAAGATCACAACATTACAATCGACAAGAAAAATATAAAACTCAAAGAACCGATAAAATCACTCGGAGAATACGATGTGGAAATATGGGTACACCCGCAAATCACAAGTACAATCCACGTAAGCGTAGTAGAAGAATAAAAATAAAGAGACGTGAAAATAAAACGTCTCTTTTTACTTGCTTTTGAAAATGCTTTATTTGATAAAAATTGAAAATTTCGATTTCCCGAATATTTTTATATGAAAAGAAAATATGGAAATAATCAACATAAAATGATGTATGAGTGAATTTATATTATGCAATCATATTTATTTTACATATCAGCATATATAAAACAGAAAATGTGGTATAGTAACAATGTATCATTTAAAAGGGTTCAAACCCTAAGGAGGTTATATGGACGCTATTTTTAACGTCATAGATATTATAGTAGCCATTATCGGACCGCTATCCGACTTTTTGTGGGGATTTCCTACAAATTTTGATTGGTATTCAAGCATTCCGGTATTGGGAGAATTCTCTTTCTCTACAATTCTTTTGGTAGGATCGGGAATTTACTTTACATTTCGTTTACGTGCCGTACAAGTATCCATGTTTAAACGTGGAATTCACGTAATGACAAAAGGATACAAGGAAAAATACGGTATTTCACCGTTGGCGGCATTTCTTTTGAGCTCCGGTATACGAGTAGGTCCGGGAAATATTTTAGGTGTTACAGGTGCAATTGCAGCAGGCGGCCCCGGTGCACTTTTCTGGATGTGGGTATCCGCATTCTTCGGTATGGCTACGGCATATACCGAAAGTACACTCTCGCAGATTTTCAAAGAAAGACGCGGAAGTGAATACGTGGGCGGACTTCCCTACTATGCAAAAATTTTGTGTAACGACAAAGTTTGGGTCGGAGTTATTGCCGCAAGTGCATACATCGTATACAGCGTGTGCGGTATTCCGGTAGACAGCTTTAATACGGTAACGGGTATCGCTGCAGTAGGACGTATAATAACGGGTGTAGATTTCCCCGTACAATCCGACTTCTACTACTATGTATCCGCATTCGTTATCGCACTTGTTGCATTCATGGCATTTGGCGGAGTGAAACGTGTAACGCAAGCATCCGAATTCATGGTACCGATAATGTCATGCGTATACTTTGCGACAGTCATCGCTTTGATTTTGTACAATGTAAACAGCGTATCGTACTTCTTTAATGCGGTATTCTCCGGAGCATTCACGCCCGATGCAATATTCGGCGGCGCATTCGGTTCAATGCTTGTACAAGGGGTAAAACGTGGACTTATGTCAAACGAAGCAGGACAAGGTACAATTACCATGGCCGCAGGAGCTGCCGGCGGAAATCATCCATGTGAACAAGGACTCATCGGTGCAATCGGAGTATTCTTCGACACACATATTATCTGTACGCTTACAGGATTTATTATTATAATGGCGCACCGTTGGACAGCAGATCCCACATGGCAAACAGCTGAAACATACACGAAATTCCTCTCATCGGTAAGCTCACTCACACCGGGTACGATAGAAAGTATAGTTTTACTTCTCCTTTCGATATGCTTTGCGCTCTTTGCATACACATCCGTTATAGGTATGGTAGCATTCTCGGAAGTATCGGCAAAACGTATAAGCAACCATAAATGGTTCATTCAAGCGGTAAGACTTCTGTGCGTATTCGTATCTGCATTCGGAATAATGTCCAGTATAGCAGGATACGACCTCAGCCGTATGTGGGCATTCGAAGACTTGGGAAATATTACAATCGTATACGTAAACATTCTCATGCTCTACTTGGGCTTTAAATATGTAATAAAAGCAACCGAACATTACGGAAACAGAAATCCGAAAGGAAATGAAATATTCAACTCGGAACAAGTTTTGGGAATTGAAACCGACTGCTGGAAAAATAAAGAATAAGAAAAGAGGCGAAAAGCCTCTTTTTCATTGCAGTGAAAATTTCAAAACACAAAAATCGTAAAATAAAAACAGAAAGTAAAAAATATTTTACAAAAAACGGACAACTCAAAAACCTATCTTGCTATTTAAAAATTATAAAAACGGAAAAATTTAAATTGAAATATACAAAAAATATAAAATAAAAGTTTAAATTTGAAAAAATATATTGATACTGGTAACAATTCTTTTATTTAATGGAATAATGTGCTATCATCATGTTAAGTTTTTATTACAGAATGAAAGGTGGCGAAGGGGGATAGACCCTGCTCATATGACAGGACAGACAGCATTCTATACCGCAATTATTATTTTCGTTTTAACCTATATCGGGATTATGTCGGAAAAGGTGCCGCGCACCATTTGCGCATTACTCGGCGGCGGTGCAATGATTTACTTCGGTTTTGTCACACAAAATCAAGCATTTACACAATTTATCGACTTCAATACCATCGGTTTGTTAATGGGTATGATGATTTTAATTTCCGTAGTAAAGAAATCCGGATTTTTCAAGGCGATGGCACTTTGGGCTGTAAAAATGAGTAAAGGGCAATCAAAAGAATTGCTCATATTGCTTTCCATAGTAACGGCAGTAGGAGCGGCACTCATAGACTCCGTAACGGCAGCATTACTTATAGCACCGATGACTATATCCATCTGTCGTATGCTCAAGATTTCACCCGTTCCCATACTTATATCTGAAATTCTCATGGCTAACATAGGCGGAACGGCACTCATGATCGGTAATCCGCCGAACGTTATGATCGGATCGGCAACGCATTTGGACTTCAACGACTTCTTGATAAACCTTGCACCGGTAGTAGTTGTTACAATTATCGTGACACTTATCGCAATACTCGTACTGTTTCGAAAACAACTTCCGAACGTGCATATGACACAAGAAGAACTTGACAAAATAGATATATCATCTGCAATAGAAGACAAGAAAATACTTAAAAGATCGCTTTCGATACTCGCACTTACGATCTGCGGATTTGTAATACACAGTATGTTCGGACTTCAATCGGCAACAATTGCAATGACCGGCGGTGTCGCAGCTATGATTATATGCGGAATAGACCCGCAAGAAGTAATGAAAGAAGTAGACCTCGACACATTACTCTTCTTTACAGGACTCTTCATATTGGTCGGAGGAATGGAAAATGCCGGAGTAATTGAAGCGCTCGCAAAATGGGCAATCGGACTTGTAGGCGGAGATATGAACCTTGTAACATTCCTCATTCTTTTCCTCTCGGGAATTGCATCCGCATTCATCGACAATATACCGTTTACGGCAACAATGATACCTCTCATACACAATATGCAGGTACTTTTGAATGCACCCCACTCGGACTACATGTGGTGGTCACTCGCACTCGGTGCGTGCTTTGGCGGAAACGGAACGATGATAGGTGCATCACCGAACGTAATCATGATAGCGATAGCGGCAAAAGAAGGATACAAAATAAGCTTCAACACATTCTTGAAATGGTGCTTCCCTCTTATGCTCCTTTCACTTGTCGTATCTGCAATATACCTCTATGTAAGATATCTTATGTTTATTTAAGAAATATAAAAAGCTGCAGTTCATTTAAAATGTGCTGCAACTTTTTTTATGTGATGAAATTTATATTCCTTTTATTGAAACCTTCATCATATATCGCATGTCGACAAAGAAAATAAATATATTGTAAAAAACGGAAGCCGTAATTCGGATATTTGCTTTTATCAAACTTCAAACTTCAAGGAAAATATTTATAACAGAAAAATCACTCAATTAAAATAAACTTGATTTTTTATCAAATTTACGTTATACCGATAAATAATTCCTGCGTAAATGACAATATTCGAAAAATAAAAAATTCTAAAAGGGGAATTATTATGAATGGAAAAAAACAAAACCGCATATCCTTGATTGAAGCCATAGCGGCAATAATTATTATCCTTATCTGTCTCGGCGCAGGAATAATACACTTTCAAATGCCGCCGCAAGTACCGATTTTACTTGTATTCGCACTCTTATGTATGTGGGGTAAAATAAAAGGATTTTCATGGGACGACATACACAAAGGAATAATAAAAGGAATTGAACCCGGCATAGTGCCGCTTATTATATTCATGCTCATAGGCACACTCGTTGCATCACTCATTGCAGCAGGCACCATACCGACCGTAGTAGTATACGGATACAAAATTATATCGGCAAAATATCTTCCCGTAATAGCATTCATTATCTGTATAGCTGAAGGACTTACAATCGGTTCATCATTTACAACCATTTCAACAATGGGAGTAGTATTGATTACACTCGGACGTATATCAGAAATTCCCGATGCATACATTGCAGGTGCAATCGTTTCGGGAGCTTTCTTTGCAAATAATATGTCACCTCTTGCGGACGTACCGAATTTATGCTCGGCAATAGGAGAAATACCCCTGTCGAAACATTTGAGAAATCTTGCAAAAAGCACACTCCCCGTACTGGTTATTTCAATAATAATCTATGTAATATTGGGCGGAAGCGCAAATGAAGTATCCGGAGGAATTGCGGAAACCATACAATCGTTGAATAAATTTTTCTTTGTCTCACCGATTACACTTGTTCCAATACTTCTCATATTCATAGCATCTTGGCGTAAACTTCCGGCAATAGCAAGCTTACTCATAGGTATAATAAGTGCATTAATTATCTATGTATTTTTTGCACCGAACTCATCATTGCAAAATGTGGCAAGCCTCGTAATGACAGGATACGCCTCAAACACCGGAATAGAAACAATCGACAAAATTTTTTCACGTGGCGGAATAATGAGTATGATGGGATCGGCATCTATGATAATACTCGCACTCGGAATGGGCGGACTTTTGGTAAAACTTGAAATTTTCTCAACAGTTATAAAACACATAGAACACTTTGTAAAAAATCAAACCGCACTGGTAATATTCAACTCTGTAGGATGTATGCTCACCGGAATTCTGATAGGAGAACAATACCTTACAGTAGTACTTCCGGGAGAAACATTCAAACCCTTGTATAAAAAAATGAATATACCCATGCACGTAATGACAAGAACACTATCCGGTGCCGGAGCGGCATTCTCCTCGATAGTCCCTTGGAGCGTAGCCGGTACATTCATAATAGGAACCTTGGGACTTTCAAATGTAAATTATATATTCTACGCATTCTATCCTATGCTTATTCCTATATCGACAATAATTTTAAGTTTCATAAAGAATGAAACAAATAATTCGCATAGAAAATAAAAATTTAAACATAGTAAAAACCGTTGTTTATTTACAACGGTTTTTGTTTTTTACATCATTTCTATTTCATCATAATTTGGTGAAAGTACCCAAATTCCTTCTGCGTTTATTATTCCCCATTTGCCGTTTTTCTTTGCGGGGGCGTAGCCGTTTTTGAAAATTTTTGCGTTTTCGATTTCCTTTTCTTTATGTATTATATTTCCTTTTGTGTCGATGATTGCGAAAAATTCTCCACGTTTACAAATCCATGTGTAGGGAGTATTTCCGAATTGTTTTATATGTACGTTTTCGGAAAGTGTGAGGATTTCTTCACCGGTTGATGCATCGATGTATGCTCTCGTTCCTTCCCATTTTGCTATTGCACGGTTTTGTCCCAATAAAATTATTTTGTCATAGTCGGATCCGGTTGTAAAGTTTCCGCTTTTCATGTCCAGTATTCCTACGGTGTCGAATTCTTTGTCTTTCAAAACGGCATATCCGTCATCTGTCGATATGGAATCTACTTTCAGGTTTTTACCTCTGAATATTGTATTTCCATGGGTATCTACGAATTTTGTTTCGCCTTTGTTTATAACGAATGTACCGTATTTTGTCATGGGATAAACTTTGTCGTTCTTGCTGTCTATTACTATATTTCCGCTCTTGTCGATAAATCCTCTTTTTACTTCTTTGTAGGTGTTTCTGTCTACCAAGTCGTCTTCAGGTATATCGTTGAGTGCGGATGTTATGAGTACTCCGAGCCATGTTCTTGCTTTTACGGCATTTACTTTGCGATGGTATTCGGCAACTCCGTACTTGTAGCTTTCGATGTCTTTGTACTTGTTGTTGAAAAGTTTTGTTCCGTTTTCGTCTATTGCTATGTTGCTTCCGTTTTCATCTATTACGAATGCGATGCCTTCGCTGAACTTTGTCAATACTTTTTTGTAACGTGGTGAAATTATTACTTTTCCGTCACCGTTTTTAAATCCGTAAAGGTTGCCTTCTTTGTAGCCGAGTATTCCTTTTTCTCTGCGAAGTATTTTTTTCGCCTCTTCGTTTGAAATTTCTTTTCCGTTTTTGTCTATGTATTTTTCGTCTTTTTTGGAATTTTGTGCAAGGAAAAATCCGCTCTTTTCAGCTGTGAGTTTTTTGTATTCGGGTTTAAGCGTGATTGTTTCGTCAGTTCCGAATATTCCCCAAAGCTTTTCTTTTCTGACTTTTGCAAGAATTCCGTTTTCGTAGAATGTTGTGTCGTTGTCGACTTTTGTATTTTTGTATTCCGCAAGTTCGGATTTCTCTCTTACGTCAATGAGAAGATCGTCCTTGTCTACCGGTTCGGTTATTCCTTTTACTTTGAATTTTGACGATGAACTTGATGTACTTGATTTTTCTTCAGTTTTGAATGTTTGCTTTTCAATTGTCTGTTTGTGGAATTCACGGTGTATGTGTCCGCCTGTCGTTACGCCGTATTCTGCATTTGCACTTGTGAGTATGAGTGTGCTTGCAAGTGCTGTAAGGATTGCTATGTGTTTTTTCATTTTTCCCTTCTTTCTTTCTATACTCTTTTGAATATATTTTATTTAATATATTGATTTAAAGTTATATTTTTTACTTTTTCGGAAGTATAATAACATAAATGCTAACAAAAAGTAAAATAACATTTTTATAAATTTTTATATTTTGAAATTTTCTTTTGAAGTGTGTTGTTTTGCAGTTATTTTTATTGAATGTTTGTGCTATTATATATAGGATAAAATGATGTTTAACAGGAGGGCGCCATGAATATAACAGTTATCGATCATCCTTTGGTACAGCATAAGTTGACTATTATGAGAAAGAAGAATACTTGCTCGGCAGAGTTTCGTAAGTTGCTGAAGGAAATAACCTTGCTTATGGGTTATGAGGTTACACGTGATTTGCAGCTTGAAGATTTTGAAATTGAAACTCCTTTGGAAAAGACTGCCGGTAAGCGTATTACGGGTAAGAAGCTCGGAATTGTTCCGATTCTTCGTGCAGGTTTCGGCATGGTAGATGCGATGCTTGAACTTGTTCCGTCAGCACGTGTCGGTATAGTGGGTATGTATCGTGATCCCAAGACTTTTAAGCCGGTTGAATATTATTGCAAGCTGCCGGATATACACAATCGTCAGTTTATTCTTTTGGATCCCATGCTTGCTACCGGCGGAAGTTCGGTTGCGGCAATTCAGATGCTTAAAGATCGCGGTGCAAAAAATATTAAGTTCCTTTGCCTTGTAGCCGCTCCGCAAGGTGTGGAATTGGTAAATCGTGAGCATCCTGATGTACAGATTTATACTGCCGGATTGGATAGAGATTTGGATGAAAACAATTACATTCTCCCCGGTCTCGGTGATGCCGGCGACAGAATTTTCGGCACCAAGTAATTTTGAAATTTGCCTGCACCATGTGCGGGCTTTTTCTTTTGCTTTTATTTGTTGTATTGGAAATATTTAAACTTGAAAATTTTTGTTTTAAAAGAGTTTTGAAGTATCGTAAAGTTATATTTTATATTCGTGTATATTAAGAAATCAGATTTTAGATTTAGTTTGATGATGAGTTGTAAATAATATTTGAACGTTTAATAATATAACAAAACGACATCGATTTTTTTGTTTCGATGTCGTTTTTTATTTTGTGTTGTTTAATAACAAGTGTATATTTTGTAATTTCTTTATTTTGTAAGTTGTGCGGTGCAGTGGGGACAGCGTGTTGCTTGGTCGTTTATCGGTTCTTTGCAGTATTCGCATTTGCGCTTTTTTTCCGGAGCTTTTTTCGGTAGGAATTTGTTTATTTGTTTGAGTGTGAAGAATATGCAGAATGCAATAATCAAGAAGTCGATTACGGAGTTCAAGAAGAGTCCGATTGCCATTACGGGAACGCCCAGTGCTTTTGCTTCTGCAAGTGTTGATACGGGTGTGGAGCTTAGCGGTATGAAGAAGTTTGACAGGTCTATTCCTCCGATAAGCAGTCCAATCGGCGGCATTATTATGTTTTCTACAAATGACGACACGATCTTTCCGAATGCCGAACCTATAATTACACCTATTGCCATGTCGATAATGTTTCCACGCATTGCGAAGTCTTTGAATTCTTTTAATATTTTCATGCTTTGCTCCTTTATCCTTTTTCTTGTTTTATAGTAGCATACAAGGTTTTAATTGTAAAAAATAATATATTTTTATAAAGGGAAAATAAAGCAATCGGAGTTGTTGTGTACGTATTGTATTGTCAACTGATTTTTTATTTCATTTTATTTTGAATAGCTTTAGAAAAGTGCATGTTTACTTGTAATTTTTTTCGTTTTTATATTTTTACAAAAAGTTATTGATATTTGTCAACTCTATAAAACTTTGTAATATTTATTGAATTTTATGTATCGGGTGGTAAAATATAGTCATATTATATAAGGAGGCATCCATGAGAAAAATTCAGAAAGTGCTTGTAGCCAACAGAGGTGAGATAGCTATTCGTGTTTTCCGAGCTTGTAAGGAACTTGGAATACGAACTGTCGCAGTTTATTCGAAGGAGGACGTTTTGTCCCTTCATCGAAATCGTGCCGATGAAGCTTATTTGATAGGTGAGGGTGACGAGCCTGTTGCCGCTTACTTGGATATTGAGGAAATTATTCGTATTTGCAAGGAACATAATGTAGATGCGGTTCATCCGGGTTACGGTTTTTTGGCTGAAAATGTAAATCTTGCACGCCGTTGTCATGAGGAAGGAATTATTTTCATCGGACCTCGTGAGGAACATTTGGTAATGTTCGGTGATAAGGTAAATGCACGTGAGCAGGCGAAGCTTGCAGATATACCGATGATTCCGGGTACACATGGTGCAGTAAAGAGTTTTGATGATGTAAAAGAATTTGCACAGAAATACGGTTTTCCGATTATGATCAAAGCTGTAAACGGCGGCGGCGGTCGCGGTATGCGCAGTGTAGATTGCATGGACGACCTCGTAAGCGCTTATAGTATTGCAAAGACCGAGGCGAAACTTGCTTTCGGTGATGATGAAGTATATGCGGAACGTTGCGTTGTAAATCCCAAGCATATCGAAGTGCAAATTATAGGTGACGGAAAAGGGAATATTATTCACCTTTTTGAACGTGATTGTTCAATACAGAGAAGACATCAGAAAGTTATAGAAATGGCTCCTGCATGGTCTCTTCCGCTTGAATTGCGTAAACGCATTTGCGATGCGGCGGTAAAGTTGATGAAGAATGTAAAGTACCTTAATGCAGGTACCGTAGAATTTTTGGTTGATGAAAATCAGAAGGATTTTTATTTCATAGAAGTAAACCCTCGTATACAGGTTGAACATACCGTTACGGAAATGATTACGGATATAGATATTGTACGTACACAAATTTTGATTGCCGAAGGATATGCTTTGGACGGTGAAGAAATCGGAATAGGCAAGCAAGAGGAAATCAAGCATGAGGGTGTTGCAATTCAGTGTCGTATAACCACTGAAAATCCGCAGAACAATTTCATGCCGGATACGGGTAAGATTGTCGCATATAGAAGTTGCGGCGGTCCAGGTGTGCGTTTGGATGCCGGTACGGCATATACGGGTGCCATTATTACACCGTACTATGATTCGCTTTTGGTGAAGGTAAGTGTGCATGCGTCCAATGCGAAGGATACGGTAAGACGTATGCTCCGTTGTCTTGACGAATTCCGTATAAGCGGAGTGCAGACGAATATATACTTCCTTCAGAATATGCTCAATACCGATGATTTCCAAAACGGTTTGTGCGATGTAAATTACATAGATCGTCATCATGAATTGCTCAAGGATACGGTCGAAGTAAGCGACAGAGGTACAAAACTTCTTGATTACATCGGTGATATAGTTGTAAACGGATATGCAGGTGCAGGCCATCAGGACAAGCCGAATTTCGATCCGCTTTACAAGTTGGATGCCGGAAAAGAACCTCTACCCAAGGGTACACGTCAGCTCCTTGACGAAATGGGTGTAGATAAGTTTATAAAGTACATACACGATAAAAAAGAAGTAATGTTCATGGATACGACTTATCGTGATGCACATCAGTCGCTTTTGGCAACTCGTGTAAGAACGCACGATATTATGAATGCGATACGTTACACCGCCACAAAAGTGCCGCAACTTTTCTCCTTTGAAAACTGGGGAGGTGCGACATTTGACGTTGCATACAGATTCCTTGACGAAAGTCCGTGGGACCGTTTGCACAAAATGCGTGAAGCCGCTCCGAATATTTTATTCCAGATGCTTACACGTGGTGCAAATGCCGTAGGATACCTCAATTATCCGGAAAATGTAATCCGTCAATTCATCGAACGTGCAGCGGTAAACGGTATAGATGTATTCCGTATATTCGACTGTTTGAACCAGCTCGACCACATGACGGTAACGATAGATGAAGTAAGAAAACAGGGTAAAATAGCTGAAACGGCATTCTGCTATACGGGTGATATTTTGGACGATCGCCGTCAGAAATATTCATTGAGATACTACACCGACCTTGCAAAATCAATGCAAAATGCAGGTGCAAATATTATTGCGATAAAAGACATGGCAGGACTTTTGAAACCTCAAGCGGCATATGTACTTATAAGCGCACTCAAAGATGCGGTAGATTTACCGATACACTTGCACAGTCACGAAGGCAGCGGATGTACTCAATACATGTACACACGTGCAATAGATGCAGGAGTGGACATTGTAGACGTAGCAACGAGTGCATTATCCGGTGGAACGGCACAACCGTCCATGTCCTCGCTCTACTATGCACTTCAAAATCACAAGCGTCAGCCGAAACTCGACATAGACGCACTCGAAGAAATAGACCGCTACTGGCAGGGTGTACGTCCTTACTATGCAGGAGTGGACAGCAAAATCACCGGAGCGAACACAACGGTATATCGCCATGAAATGCCGGGAGGACAATACTCAAATCTTCGTCAGCAGGCAAGAGGCTTGGGACTTGGTGAACGTTGGGCGGAAATTTGTGAAATGTACGGCAAGGTAAATATGCTTTTCGGAGATATAGTAAAAGTAACACCCTCATCAAAAGTTGTCGGAGACATGACACTTTTCATGATCAATAACGGAATTGATGAAAAGAATATTTACGAAAAAGGACAAAAATTAAGTTTCCCGAAATCGGTAGTAGACTTCTTTGACGGAAAACTCGGAACACCTTACGGAGGATTTCCGAAGAAACTTCAAAACCTCGTACTGAGAGGAAAGAAACCTCACCTTGAAGAAAAGCCGAAAGACATAGACTTTGAAAAAGTAAAGAAAGATATGACGGCAAAAGGTTTGAAAGTGACGGAAAATACACTCGCATCATACAATATTTATCCGTTGGTATTTGCCGGATACACCGATAGATACAAGAAATACGGAGACCTTTCCGTACTTGATACACCGACATTCTTCTTCGGAATGAATGTGGGCGAAGAAATACGTGTAAATATCGAAAAAGGTAAAATGCTTATAATAAAACTCGACAGTATTTCACCGCCCAATCGTGAAGGTAAACGTCGTGTACTCTTCGAATTGAACGGTATGCCGCGTGAAATTACGGTATTTGACAAACACGCAAATACAGATGCCGTAGTATCAAGAAAAGCGGACAAAAATATCGCAGGAGAAATCGGTGCGACACTTTCGGGATCGGTAGTGAAAATACTTGCCGGAAAAGGTACATCCGTAAAGAAAGGACAACCTCTCATAGTTACCGAAGCCATGAAGATGGAAACGGTAATAAAATCCCCGATTGACGGACTTGTTGCCGAAGTACTTGTAAAACAAGGCTCACGCATCGAAACCGGAGATTTACTCATGGTAATTGAATAAAAAACAAAAATTCCCTTTACAAACGTAGAGGGAATTTTGATTTTTCGCACAAAAAAAGACGGCACATAAGTGCCGCCTTACTGTTATTCACCAATCTTGATTGAGAAATATTTTTTCTTACCTTTACGAACTATAATGTATTTTCCTTCGGTATTTGGATGAGCGGTTACATTTGCTTCAAGATCCGTCACCTTTACACCGTTAATACTTACAGCACCGTTTTTAATATCTTCTCTTGCCTGACGTTTGGACTTTTCAACTCCGCCCTGTACAAGAGCCTCAACGATATTCATAGGAGCTTCGTGAATATTTCCGCCTTCGGTGTTTTTGAAAGCACCTTCAATTTCGGAAAGTGTCAACTCCTGAATGTTACCCGTAAAGAGAGCTTCCGTTACCTTGAGAGCTTCTTTTAAACCGTCCTCTCCATGTACGAAACGTGTAACCTCTTCTGCAAGACGTTTCTGTGCCGTACGTTTTTCCGGTTGAGACTGTGTAAGCTTGTCGAGTTCATCTATTTCTTCCTTTGTAAGGAAAGTAAAGAACTTCAAGTAACGAACCACATCACGATCATCCTGATTGAACCAGAACTGGTAGAATTCGTAAGTGGAAGTTTTCTTTGAATCGAGCCATACAGCACCGCCGGCAGTTTTGCCGAACTTCGTACCGTCGGCCTTGAGCATGAGAGGAATGGTCAAACCGTAAACCTGTGCCTGACGACCTTCCTTTGTATGAATGAAATCAACACCGGAAGTAATATTTCCCCACTGATCCGCACCGCCTATTTGAAGCTGTACATCACGAGTCAAGTACAAATGTCTGAAATCTATAGACTGAAGTATTTGGTAAGTAAACTCGGTAAAAGAAATACCGGTATCAAGACGACTTGCGACAATATCCTTTGCAAGCATCGTATTGATATTGAAATGTTTACCGTAATCTCTCAAAAAATCCAATAAAGAAATCTTTGAAAGCCATTCGTAATTGTTTACGAAAGTAATATTCTCCGAACCTCCGAAAAGTTTCGTAAGCTGAGCGGTCAAACATTTTACGTTATGTTCAACTTTTTCAATAGACTGCAAAACACGTTCCGTTTTGCGTCCGCTCGGATCACCGATAGAACCGGTAGCACCGCCGATCAACATGTAAGGATGATGTCCCGCCAACTGAAAGCGTTTGAGCATCATGAAAGGTATCAAATGACCGATGTGCATACTGTCACCGGTGGGGTCAACGCCGCAATACAGAGAGATCGCTTTCTCTCCCGTCAATTTATACAATCCTTCTGCATCAGTTTGCTGATTTATGGCGCCACGCCATGTCAATTCATCAATAATATTCATAGACTCCACCTTTCTTTGGGATGACGATTTTATGCACAACCCTAAGACCTTTTTGACGGACATAGATTAAAAATTAATCGACAGGTCATAATAAAATCGGTACTCCAATATTTTTTTGTTTATGCCTCAGGCAATGAGACACATTCTTTATAATATAACATAAAAGTTAATAATTAGCTAGAAATTAAGGGCCTTGAAACGTAAAGTCTCAATGCGTTTTTGTACTCTTTGAAAGCATATAATCAGAAAATTAAACCGAAATAAATTCGATAAATATATTTGAAATAAAAGTTTTCATGAAAGCGTTTGCGGAAAGTTTTTGCTATAATGATAAAGATAAAGAAAAAGGAGAAATTTGATGAAATCTGTATTTCAAAGAACCATACGTACACTGGGTGAAGAAAATCTTGAAAAACTCAAAACGAAAACCGTTGCCGTATTCGGTACGGGCGGAGTGGGATCGTATGCCTGTGAAGCACTGGTACGTGCAGGTGTAGGAAACCTCATATTTATAGATAAAGACGTTGTAGACGAAACAAATATCAACAGACAACTTGTGGCGGACCTCACAACGGTAGGAAGAATAAAAGTAGAAGTAATGAAAGAACGTGCAATGCGTGTAAATCCGGAATGCAACGTACAAATCAAAGCGGAAAGATTTGAAAGCGGAGATGCGGAATTTATCAAAAATCTTCATGCGGACTTTATAGTAGATGCGATAGATGACGTAGCGGCAAAAATTTCAATGGCGAAAATATGTGAAGACGAAAACATACCCCATGCATCATCCATGGGAACCGGAAACCGTATACACCCCGAACTTTTGCAAATTGCAGACATATACAAAACGGACATCTGTCCGCTTGCGAAAAAAATACGCAAAGAACTCAGAAAACAAAGAGTAAAAAAACTTACAACGATATACTCGAAAGAAAAACCGCGTGAAATAATCGGTGAAGGAAATGCCGTAGGATCCATATCATTTGTACCTCCGGTAGCCGGAATGATGCTCGCCGGTATAGCGATACGCACACTTTTGGAAATAGAATAGGAGAAAATATGAAAAAAATAATTACATCTGCAATACTTATTGCAATGATGACCTGCGGTATTGCAAATGCTGAAAAACTTCAATTGCCGCAAGGAGAGACATTGGACTTGAGCGAAAAAGTCGGAGTCTATGACGCTGAAAATTCATTCACTGTAAAAATGATAAGAAAAGAAATAGACAAAAAAGAAACACAAGAAAAAATAAAAGAAAGCCTCTTGAACTCGGGAGTGACGACAAATGTCGAAGAAGCGACAAATACAGTCACAAACATAATAAAAAATACACGCATATACCAATTGAGAAGCAACACGAAAGAAAACTACTACCAAGGAATACTCGTAAGCGTATACGTAAAAAACAGCGATAAAACGAAACTGAAACAACTTCAGGAAAATCTTGCGAAAGAAATCGAAAACATCGACTTCGTAGGAATGGCTGTAAAGTCATACATAAAAAACATACCTTTGGATATAAAAGAAAAAGATATGAAAAAAAGTGAAAAAGGAATTGAATACACAGAAAAAGAAACGAAAGCCGACTTTGAAAATGCAGACTTTTCAAGCGATCTGTACATCGACACAATAATCATAAAAGGAAAAGAAGGAAGCACATACTCGGTATTCAATACTACACAAGTAGCGGCAAAATACTTCAGACCCTTTATTGAACAAGCATTGAGAGGTATGGAAAAATGAGAAAACTTACAACGATAATACTTGCAATGCTTATGACCATGTCGATTACAGGCATACAGGCAAACACACCGCAAGGCGGAAATCTGAGAATAAATCCGAACTATACGAACGAAGAAAAAATAAATAAACCGGACGAAAAAACGGAAAGTAAAGACAAAAAAATTTCAAAAGAAAATCCGGCAAAAACGGAAGAAAAAATAAAACAGGACAAAAAACAAGATACAAAACAATCTGCAACTAAAGAAGAAAAAAATACAAAAACTGAAGTAAGAACTGAAAAAGAAACGGAAAAGGAAGAAGTAAAAGCGGAAAAAGAAGAAGTAAAAAAACTCGAAAAAACCGAAAAAATTGAAAACGAAAAAACAAATAAAGACGAAACCGAAAAATCCGACAACTTGGAAAAAATCGAAAACGTAAAAGACGAAAAAAAAGAAAACGCAGAAGAAAAGAAAAACGACAAAGAAGACAAAAAAGAACTTGAAGAAGAAAAAAACCTCGAACTCTCTGCAGTTTTTGAAACACAAATGCCGAAATTTTTCACCGGAGAACTTCCGATAAAAGGATTTTTGAACGAACTCGACTATCCGAAAAATATAAAATTCACACCGATGATAAATAAAAAATTACCGGAAATTGAAGAAATACCCCAAGAAATTTTAAATATGGCGGGTGCAATATATGTAAAAAAAGACCATGTACTTGCAAAAGCCGGAATTTTCGGCATAGAATTTCCGAAAATACTTTTCATACCGGAAGCGGAAGGACTGTTTCTTGAAAACGGAATAGACAAAAGACTTGTAAAACCCATACTCGGATTTAATACGAAATTCGTAAATGCGGGTACGATTGTAAACGAATTTTTAAAAAATTTAATAGCGAAAGTAAGAAACGACAATTTTCCGATACCCTATGACTTTGTAAATGCGGATATAGACGAAGTGATGCAATTCCAAAGAGATGAAAAAAATCCCGACCTCTACAGTGCGGGAGTACGTGGAAAAATGCTCATAGACGGATTTGTACTGCCGGTAACGATGAAAGTGAACTTCATGCGCAAAGGCGATGTATACAGAATAATATTCATAGCATATGACGACTCGCAAAAAGAAATAATGGAACCGGCGGAAAAGAAAATACTCGAACTTGCAACGCAATAAAAGCATGCTCACGCATAATTTCATGCATTATAAAAGCACTCGTAATGAGTGCTTTTTAATTATAATGGCCTTTGCAATCAACTATGATGATTACCGTTTCCTCAACTATATAAACAAGTCTGTGTTCATGATTTATGCGTCTGCTCCATAATCCTTTCAGATTACCCTTTAAAGGTTCGGGTTTGCCGGTTCCGATAAAAGGGTGACGTAAAATTTCTTTTATCAGTTGATTGATGCGTTTCAGTATGCTTTTATCTTCTTTTTGCCAAAATAAATAATTTTTCCACGCATCAATATCCCATTGAAGACTTCTTTTCATATTTCAATCCTCGATAAGACCATGTTCTACAAGCTGCATTTTTCCGCTTTTGTACTCATCAAGTTTCTTTTTTAAATAACGGAGATTCGATTCGGAATAAAAAGGATCGTCATTCAATGAAATTTCAAAAGGAATTCTCTTTTCACGAACTGCAGTTTTTGCAAAAACACAAAAAGCGGTAGTCATGCTCATACCGATTTCTTCACAAAAAGAAGAAAAATCTTTTTTCAATTTACTGTCCATTCGGATATTTACGTTTGTTTGTGACATTTGTACCACCTCTTATACAATTATATATAATTGTGATTACATCGTCAATAAATTTATATACAAGTGTTTGCGGGAAAATACTTTTGCAATAAATACATACAATGAAAGCATGCTCACGCATAATTTCATGCATTATAAAAGCACTCGTAATGAGTGTTTTTTAATTATATTTATATGTAAAAATCAAAAAATATTTCAACTGAAAATATTTCATAAAAATAACATAAAAACCCTTGATTTTTTCTTATCGAGTGCTATACTGTCTTTGTAATTGTATCGGACTTGTTCGGTGAGGCTCCTATATAAACATAGGCTGCTGCCCAAAAACGTCGAGAGACGCCAATGGGTGTAACAGGATTTGTCGAAATAAGGCATATCTTAACGCAGCTAACTCAATGTTTACGTTGTATAGTGCTAAAACTCAGACGATTGAGTACATAGAGCTTCTCCTGTTCGGGAGGAGTTTTTTTCATGCAAGAACAAAAGTCCTATCCTATAAAAGATTACAGAAAGGATGAGGAAAATGAAAACAATTACCATGTATGAAGCGGCACGTGTTGACAAAAATGAGTTGTATAATTTGTACGACACTCCGCAAAACGGTCTTGACGATGCGGAAGCGAAAAAGAGGCTGGAGCAATTCGGAAAAAATACTACACGCATCGACAAAAAAGAACCTTTTTGGCTCAAAGTATTGAAAGTATTCTCCAGTCCGTTCACATTGGTACTCTTGGGACTCGGTGTGATTTCATTTATGACGGAATACGTATTTGCAGATGTCGGCGATAAAGATGCGACAAGTGCAATTATTATATTTCTTCTCGTATTTGCAAGCGGAACGATGACACTCATTCAGAATAATCGTTCGGACAAAGCGGCGAAGAAACTGCAATCCATTGTAGAAATATCTGCTGCAGTAAAACGTGACGGTACTTTCTCGGAAATACCGACAAGTACGATTGTCCCCGGCGACTTGGTCGCTTTACGTGCAGGCGACATGATTCCGGCGGATATGCGACTTATTTCCTCAAAAGACTTGTTTATCTCGCAGACCTCACTCACGGGCGAAAGCTACCCCGTTGAAAAGAAAGCGGATGCAGTTGTGAAAGAAGGAGATGCCCCTATTTCCTTCGGTAATATTTGCTATACGGGCAGTGAAGTCGTCAGCGGAAGTGCAATCGGAATTGTAGTAAGTACCGGACTGAATACAATGTTCGGCGACATAGTACGCCAATTGGAATCGGCTCCGATCAAAACCAGTTTCGATATCGGTATAGAAAAGACATCAAAATTACTTGTACGATTCATGATGGTCATGGCACCGCTCGTCATCATCATCAACGGACTGACAAAAGGAAATTGGCTCGATGCACTGCTCTTCGGTATCTCGATAGCGGTAGGTTTGACACCGGAAATGCTTCCGATGATTGTAACGACCAACCTCGTCAAAGGAGCGAACGACCTCGCCAAGAGAAAAACCATTGTCAGAAGTCTGAACTCGATGCAAAACTTCGGAGCGATAGACGTACTCTGTACAGATAAAACAGGCACATTGACACAAGATCAAATCGTACTGGAATACCATCTCGGTATCAATGGAGAAAGCAGCAATCGTGTACTGAAACACGCCTACCTTAACAGCTACTTCCAAACAGGACTCAAAAACTTGATGGACAAAGCGATTATAAGGGCGGCAGACGAAGAAATATCCGGCTTGGGAGTCGGTTATGAAAAAATAGATGAAATACCCTTTGATTTTGTCAGACGAAGAATGAGTGTAGTTGTAGCGGACAAAAACGGAAAAACACAACTCATTACAAAAGGTGCTTTGGAAGAAATGCTTTCAATATCCTCTTTTGTGGACATTGACGGCAAAGTACGTCCCTTGACTGACAAAGACAGAAATAAAATTGTAGAAGACGTAGATAAACTCAATCAGAAAGGTTTCCGTGTACTCGGTGTCGCACAGAAAACAAATCCGCCGGACGTGGATGCCTTCTCCATAGAAGACGAACACGACATGGTCATGATAGGATACCTTGCATTCCTCGATCCGCCGAAAGAAACAACACATGCGGCGATTATGGCATTGAAACGTCATCATGTCGATGTAAAAGTACTGACAGGAGACAGCGAACTCGTCACACGTCACGTCTGCAAAGAAGTAGGAATGGACATCGGTGACATCGTATTCGGCGAAGACCTTATCGGCATAACCGAAAAAGAATTGGCAAAAATTGCGGAAGAACACGTTGCATTTGTAAAATTGACACCGACACAAAAAGCGGACATCGTGCGTGTACTCAGACAAAACGGACATGTAGTAGGATTTATGGGAGACGGTATAAACGACTCGCCCGCCATGCGACAAGCGGATGTATCAATTTCAGTCGACAATGCTGTCGATATAGCAAAAGATTCCGCCGACATTATCTTGCTCGAAAAAGATTTACTCGTTTTGGAACAAGGACTTGTCAAAGGACGAGAAGTTTTCGGAAACATCATGAAATACATCAAAGCGACAACAAGCTCCAACTTCGGAAATATTTTCTCCGTACTGCTCGCAAGTATTTTCCTGCCCTTCTTGCCGATGACACCCGTACAACTTCTGTTTCTGAACTTGGTATACGACCTGTCCTGCATGGCAATACCTTGGGACCATATGGACATGGAATACTTGGAAAAACCGAAAAAATGGGAAGCGGCAAGCATACGTAACTTCATGATATGGTTCGGCCCGACAAGCTCCGTATTCGATCAGACGACATTCCTTTTCATGTACTGGCTGATTATACCTATGAGCATGGGATTCAATTACGTACAACTGACCTCCGGCACGGACATTGCCACATTTGAAAGCATTTTCCATACCGGTTGGTTTATAATGAGTTTGTGGACACAGACACTCGTTCTCTATGCTCTGCGTACACCGAAATTCCCATTTATAGAAAGTCGACCCGCTTTCAGTATGATGACAATTACCTTGCTCGGAATGCTGGTCGGAACGGTCATACCGTTTACCGTTGTCGGTAAATTCTTAAACCTTTTACCCGTTCCCGATAACTTCTGGATACTGCTAATTGTCAATGTGGCATTCTACTTGGGACTGGTAACACTTATAAAGAAAATATATGTAAAGAAATATACAAGACTTCTGTAAAAATAAATCCCTTTTGCGAAAGTGAAAGGGATTTTAAAATACGAAAAATAAAATAATATGTTATGAAAATAATATTTTGTTATGAAATATAAAGAGTATAAAATATATAAAAAACGAACAAAAAATATAAAACGAGCGGAAAACGGAAAAAACATGCACAATAAGCCTATAACGGGAAATTTTAACTGAAAAATGTATAAAATCATGTAAAATATTGCAAAAAGCAACTGTAATGTAATATAATTCAGTATGTAATATTCCTTGGCTTCGGCAATGTAAAAAGAGGAAACAAGGTAACTCTTTGTACATTTCAAAAAGGAGAGTTTTTTTAAGGAGATAAAAATGAAAAAGATTTTCGCATTGGCAGCGGTAGCTGCACTCACAGCAGGTGTAAGCGCATATGCTGCAAACCCGTTCAGTGA